>JBBSWR010000158.1:0-4184 GCA_038046185.1 Nanobdellota archaeon | reverse complement strand
AGAAATACTAGGGATGAGCTTATATATAAATATGCCGAAGATTAAATACTATCCTTAGATTTCCTGCTCTTCTTCTTTGCAGATTTAACTTTCTTAACAACAGCCGAAATAGGTGTTGCTTTAACTGTAATTGTCTGAACCGGAACGATAGATTCTTCGACCAAATCAGCTTTTGTCTCAACTGGGAATTTTATTTCCTGAGCAGGAACAGTTGTTGCCTGGACTGGCGCTTTATCCTTTTGCAGCAAAAAGAATACTGAAATTCCGGATACAATTATGGTATAGATTATTGAATACTGCACTATGTTGGAAGCATCAACTGCCTTGAATGCGTATAAAATTAGGCTTACAATTCCTGCAAAGAATAATATCGGGGCCAGTGTGTGGTATCCTAATTTTTCAGTCTTGAAATATACGGCAGATATCATAAAAAACATAGCCATAGTCATGAAAAAGAACACAACAACTGTATTCATGTATTTTATGCTCTCAAAATGTATGGCTGCGTAAATAGAAATGTACATCGTAAAAAGAAACGCGACTAGTATCGAAACGTAGTAAAACCACTCTGGCACCCTCTCTTTTTTTTCCATACTTGGAAATCTTATTTTAATGGGCATATTTAAATTTATTGATTTAAAGACATTGTCCATTAAACGGGATATAACATAATTAAGAATATGTTTTCACATAAAAACAAATATTGGTTTAATTATCATAGTCGAGAAAAATCAATTCAATTAGGGAGTATCTTATTCAAAAGACTCACCAAGAAGTCATACCCCGAAGAGATGACAATGTCTGATTTAAAATTAAGGAAGTTCTGTTATACGCCCCGACGGAAAGGAGAATTCAATGGGATTGCAAAGCAAATTTTTTGTGAACGCCATCTTGTGCTAAGTGAAACGATATATAAATCAAAAGAAGAAAGGGACGAAACCGATACGTTTATAAATAATTAATTACTATGTAGTGACATTATGGGAGAATTAATCGGATTATATCACTTAGATAGGGATTTAGAAAGTTTGGTTAAGTTTGTGGATTCAAAATTTGGTGTTCCAGAATCTATTATGCTTGAATTGCCTACAAATTGGAGGAAACATCAAGGGAGATTAACAAATGAAAAATATTTCCATAGATTAGCGGAGGAATATGAAAGTAGAGGAACTAGAATAATTGCTGGAGATAAAAATCGACATATTGTTGAACCACCACTTTCCGAATGGCTTTTGGATTTGGAAGAAAAATTAAGAAATGGAGAATGGAATCCAAATACTTTAACAGAATGGTCAAAGGAATTTTTTGGCGTTGTTGGTGAGATTTTAAGATATAAATTTCTATTAAACTGGAATATGCTATCTCCCTCAAAGGATAGAATTAGAAATCAAGGATTTTTAGAAGCATTCAATGAAGAAAATCCTGAAGTGATAGTAGTGGGAGATTCTCACGCGAGATATCTGAAATCCGAAAGACCAGATGTGCATTATACTTATTTTATGACAGATTCTCCATTGAATCACTTTTTACATGCGAGAGATAATATTTTTTGGAGAAGAGTAGCATATGATTCCTTACAGGTTTCACCCTCTTCCCGTTCTTAGATGTTCGCAAAAATTGTATTTAACAAGAAATTATATCGGCTCTAAAAAATAATTTCCATAAAAATATCTATTTTAACTCATCAACAATTCATGGATTCTGCCTGGTTTCGTAATCACTTATTATCTTTGTAACAATAGTGTTGACATCGTTTGATGAAATTGCAAAGCCAAGGCCTTCAAATCCCCCAACTTTGAAGTCATTAATTCCAACTATTTCGCCTTGAGTATTAATCAGGGGGCCTCCGGAATTGCCGGGATTGATAGGAACATCGGTCTGTATGTAGTTTATGCCATTGCTAAGCTTTCTAAGGGCGCTTACGATGCCTTCAGTTACTGTAAATGACAATCCCGCAGGATTGCCTGCAGCAATTACTTTTTCCCCGATTTGGAGCTTGTCTGAGTTGCCAAATGGCAGGGCTTTCAGGCCCGTAGCATCAATCTTAAGTAAGGCAACATCGGCATTTGAATCATATCCCATAATCTCCTTTACGTTATAAGTGCTGCCAGAATTGGTTGTTATTGTGATGGCGGTTGCGCCATTAATGACATGAACGTTTGTCACAATATACCCTTTTGAGTTGATTATGACGCCGCTTGCCTGTCCAGTGTTTGTGCTGATGCTGACAACAGACTTAAGCACATCATTTACAATGGCAGTGAAATCTGCGCTTTTTATCCTGATATTAGTCAACTGAGTCTTTAAGTCATTCAGCTGAATATTGCTCTGCTGCTCTATTTGGTCTATCAGGTCAGACAAAGTTTGTATGTCTTTTTGGTTTTGGCTTTTGAAATTCTGCAGGCTGGTGCTGATTAAACCAATCTCCGATGAAAGGTTTAGCTTTACAGCATCTATTTTAGACGCTAAAGACTGGCTGAGCTGATTGATGCCAGCCTCAGATTTTTTGTCCAATTCAATAATTTTTGAATTATAATCTTTCTGCATAACACCTATCTTATAATTAAAATAAAAAGATATTCCTCCTAAAAGTATTAATGCCAGCACAGCGACAAAAATAACATTATGAATTTGCTTCTTGAACATTTTTATTCCTTAACCTCATATTCTGCATCAATGTAATTTTTAGATTTTTCTTTTTTATTCTTCTTAATTGATTTATTAATTTTTAACAGCGCAATCAAAAACATAATCAAAGAAAAAAGAAGAACTAATACAATCATGCCAAGGGATAAAGCTATTATTCCTCCGACGATTATTAAATACCATTTAGATAAGAAAACTAAGATAGTCCATCCTTTATCTTTTGAATAAAGGTAAATAAAATAGATTATAATTAAACTAAAGACAGTCCCAAGCCCGAAATTCCACCTCTTTGCAGCCTGCATCTAAACCTCAACAAAATTCTGCCGGATGAAATCTGCCATCTGCCTGTTGTCTGCGGCTTCATAAGCCTGTGCAGCCAAACTGTAATTCTTTGCATTTATGCACTGCACGGCAGCATTGCTCAGCCTCTGATTGTCTTTTGTCGGAATAAAGCAGAGCGCGGCAAGCTCGCCCCTGCCCTGGGCGAGAAATGAGTCCCCCATTTCTGCCAGCTTTTCCATGTCATTCGCCTTTGTAAAAATTTCAATCGCTTCGTGAATCTTATTTTCCTTGTACAGCTTATCGCCGACATCCCTCAGAATCCTTTTTCTCGCGCTTTCATCAAGCATTGAAAGATTGACTGAGCTTATTCCTTCCTTCAGAATTTTCATAACGATTGGATGATCCATAAACTAGTCTTTGTTAAGGATTTATTTAAAGGTTTGCAGAAAGGTTAATGAGCCCGGAGGGATTCGAACCCTCACTGCCAGGTTTCATCCAAAGACCGAAGCCTAGTCTGCTATCCGTTACAGTACGGGCCCATTATCTGGTATTTTTGATTATGGTATTAAAATATTTGCATTAATTTTTTGTTTAATTTGGATTATCTTAATTTTAATAAGGGGAACATTGCCTGTTGCTCTCAACCGGCTGCTGATGGTTCCCGCACCTTATTGCTGTGCTTCTTTTATTGAGCAACAGTTGCACTTGATAAATTAATAACGGGGGTGGCTGGAGGGCTATCGACTTAGCATCTGGTGCAAGCAGCTGTTCCCTCCGTGATAAATTAGGCAATATAACTTAATTTAGTTAGAATTTTCTCCTTAAGAATTTGTTTAATGTGCAATAAGGTTATTAAACTTTTATTATCCTCGCTTTCAGGACTTTCTTGCCCTGCGCATCTTCAATTATGAATTTAAAATTCTGGTAGGAGATTTCTTCCGCCAGTTTAGGAGTTCGCCCCAAAGTTGCTGTAATAAAGCTGTGCAGGCTGTCGTAATCCGATTCTTTGATTGACAATCCTGTCTTGGCATTCACTGTTTCGATGTCTGCTGTTCCGTTGACCAGCCACTCGTTTTTTGATATCTGCACCACATTCGGGTTGATTCTGTCGCTCTCGTCTATAATTTCCCCGACAATCTCTTCCAGGATGTTTTCAATTGTCACAACGCCGATAACCTGCGCTTTGTCGTCTATTACAATTGCCATGTGCTCTTTCCTGCTTTGAAACATTCGCAGCATTGAATCAATTTTTTTGT
>JBBSWR010000157.1:0-7763 GCA_038046185.1 Nanobdellota archaeon | reverse complement strand
CGTTCTGAAAAAGTTATGAGAATTGCTGAAAGAAAAACAGTTCCTGCAGTTGGCGTTGTATCTCATGAGTACACTCATCTTTTGCAGGATAAAACTAAATTAAGGAACCAAAGAAGAAACCCTGTTGTTGAAGGACATGCAAGGGGCGTTGAAGGAGTAATCACTAGCCTTTTTGCTCAAAGATATAATAATCCTGCGTATGTTTTTAACAATGCAGAGAGAGTGGCTGAAGAAACCAAAGATGCTTATTTATTTGTGTGTGCACAAAGAGGAATAACCCCGAGACAATCGCTTGCGAATTTACCTATTCCAAATGTTAGAGGATTCTTGTACAGGTTTTTTGGACATCACTATAGCATTGGAGTTGCTGCAATGTCAATAGCAGAAGCGATACATGGAGATAAAATTTACAGAGATGTTTTAAGAAATGATTTTTCTTTTTTGAGAGTAAAGTAGTATAGCCCCAATTAACTAAGTTTTTTCTGAATTGAATGTAGCTATCCCTTGTACAATTTTCCCAGCAAATCTGACTTTGTGATTATTCCAGCCAATTTTCCTTCTTCCGCTACTGCAACCATCGGAAAATGCTTAAGCAGGCTTGAAACTACCTGTATTGAGGTTGTTTTTGAAACTATTGGCGGCGCTTCCTGCATTATATCACGAACGTGATTGCCTTTGGAGTTAAGCATTGCGTCAAGTATTGTTGATTCTGAAACAAGCCCGATTAGCTTATGGCTGTCAATGACCGGCAACTGTGAAATCTGGAATTTCTTCATTTTTTCAATCGCATCTTTGGTAGAATCGGATGGAGCGACGCTGACTATCTTAGCTGTCATAAGCTGCTCCGCCTTAATCTCTTCTTTCTTCTCCAAATCGCTCAAAGCGGCAAATATCTTTTTTGTTTTCGTGTAAGTCGGATCAATTCTTCCGGCTTCTATCTTCGCTATCAAAGACTGGGAAACCCCGGCACGATTGGCTAGTTCAGTCTGTGTCAGTTCCAGTTTCTTCCTGATTTTCTTTATTTCTTCCAGTTCGTAAGTCATTTTCAAAAATTGTTTAATAATTTTTAGTTATACTTGATAATCCAGCCAGTCTTGGCTTCGACGGTCAAAATTATTTCATAATTTTGCCCTACTCGGCATCCCGTAGGGAGCATCCCCAGCCTCGTCTCGCCATGGCTGGATTTTTTTGTCTGGATGAAAATCGAATGCAGAGGAAATTTCAGTTACGAAGTTCTGAAATTTCCTTTGTGAGTAGGCTTTTGACCAACAAAAGCCGTGTTTGAATCCATCGTGGTTAAAACTTAACAAATTCTACTAAACTTGTAATCATTAACCTATATTTAAATTATTCCTTTTGGAATATTTATAGCACAAAAGTATTTAATAAAAGCTTGCGGAACAGCCTAATGATATATATTCTAAACTATTGAGGTGGAAGAAAATGGCTAATATAACGTACGTTACATCGGAGAGTGTTACAGAGGGTCACCCTGACAAGATTTGTGACCAGATAAGCGATGCTGTTCTTGATTCTTTGTTCGCGCAGGACCCCTATTCCAGGGTTGCTGTTGAAACTCTTGTCACAACAGGAAGCGTCCATGTGGCCGGAGAGGTTACTACAAGAGGGTTTGCGGATGTTCAGGACATTGCAAGAAGGACTCTTAAGGAAATAGGGTATACTGATCCTGCTTTTGGAATTGACTGCGAAGATGCGGGAGTATGGATAAGCCTCCACGGGCAAAGCCCTGATATTGCGCAAGGCGTAAACCAAAACGAAAACCATGAGCAAGGTGCGGGCGACCAGGGAATGATGTATGGTTTTGCATGCAGCGAAACTCCCGAGCTTATGCCTTTACCAATTACACTTGCCAACAAGCTGACCATGAAGCTCGCGGAAGTAAGGAAGAAGGGATTAATCAATGATATAGGACCCGACGGAAAATCACAGGTAAGCGTGGAGTATCACGATGGAGTGCCAAAAAGATTAAGCGCAGTCGTTATAGCGCAGCAGCACAAAAGGGGCATTTCTGAAGAAGAATTAAAGAAAGAGATCCTCGAAAAAGTAATCAATCCAGTCTGCGGCAAAATGATGGATAAAGATACCAGAGTCCATATAAACGCAACCGGCGCTTTTGTGATTGGAGGTCCAGAAGGGGACACGGGAGTAACTGGAAGAAAAATAATCTGCGACACTTATGGGGGAGTTGGAAGACACGGCGGCGGAGCTTTTTCTGGCAAGGATCCATCAAAAGTTGACAGAAGCGGCGCTTATGCCGCAAGGTATGTGGCAAAGAATGTAGTTGCTGCCGGCCTCGCTGATAAATGCGAAGTCCAGCTGTCTTATGCAATCGGAGTAGCGCAGCCAACCTCGATAAACGTTGACACTTTCGGCACAAATAAAATTCCAGAAGCAAAGATAGCTGAGCTTGTCAGAAAACATTTCAAACTGACACCGGGCTGGATAATTTCGCATCTAAATTTACGGAGGCCGATTTACAGGAAAACTGCTGCTTACGGCCACTTCGGAAGAAATGACCCTGACTTTACATGGGAGAAGACTGATTTTGCTGAAACGCTGAAGAAAGAAGCTGGGCTGTAAGAAAGGTAAATTTTTTTATTATTTTTTATTTTCTTTTAATTTATTTTTTATATTTTAGGTTCCTGCTGGCTGACGCAATGCAGAGCTCCAAACCCATAAACCATGGATTTGCAGTTGATTCCAACAACTTTTCTGGTTGGAAACAGTTTCTTAAGAATTTCAAGAGCTTTCTTATCATTCTCATGGCCAAAGACTGGAACAACAACCGCATCATTCCCAATGTAAAAGTTAGTGTAGCTTGCAGGATACCTTCTTTCTTCATCTCCGACAAAGCCGGGCATTGGAAGTTTCACGATGTTTAACTTGTTTCCTTTCTCATCTTTCATTTTAAGAAGTAATTCGTAATTTTCCTTCAGAATCTTACAATTCTCATCGTTCGGGTTGTCTTCAAAAGCGCAAACCACAGTATTTTGGCTGACGAATCTTGCCAAATCGTCTATGTGGCCGTCTGTGTCATCGCCAACAATTCCCTCTTTTAGCCATAAAATATTGGAAACGTTAAGATAATCTTTCAAAAATTGCCCAATCTGCTCTTTGGTTAAGTTTGGATTTCTGTTTTTGTTTAACAGGCATTGCTCGGTTGTCAATACTGTTCCGCTTCCGTTCACTTCAATCGAGCCGCCTTCAAGAACAATATTCGGCTCAAACATCTTTAAATTCATTTTTTTGTTCATTTCATAGGGAATTATATTGTCTTCTTTCAAATCAGCATACTTGTTGCCCCATGCATTGAAAATCCATTTTACCATAGCCTTTTCTTTAGTTTTATCATTTACAACAAAAGTTGGACCATAATCTCTAAACCAAGCATCAACATTCTTAATTTGATGAAAAATGATTTGAGAAAGATTAATTTTGGATTTGGTCAGCTTACTCTTAACATAATTTTCTTTTTCCCTATCATTAACAAGAAGATTTATTTTTTGCCCGGAATGAATTGCTTTGATGAACTGGGTATAGACTTCCTCGATTTCAGGAACCATTTTAGGCCAAGTAGTTTCATTATGCGGCCAGGAAAGCCAGACTGATTCCTGCGTTTCCCATTCTGCGGACATTCTAAAGCCGAGCTGTTTTGGAGTTTGAGGCATAGGAGAAGAAGAATAAATGTTGGTTAATAAATATTATCCTAAGAACTCACCTGCCCAACGATTGGTTGATGAAAATTCCTGCTTCTTCAACTTTATCCAAATTAAGGCCGGTTGGAATTCCTTGGCTTTCCAAGTATCTGGCCAATTGATATGTGTCTACATTTGCAATCAGCTTGTCTGCCTGGCGATCTGCAGGACAACCGCCAATGCCTCCTGCTGAGGAATCTAAAGTATTTACGCCTAATTCTAAAGCTGCGTCAACTTTCGAAGACATATCTTTTGCAGTGGTATGCAGATGCAGGGCTAATTTTTCAGGCGGAATTTCTTCTTGGATTGTTAACCTTAGTTTTTCTCTAATATCTTGAGGAGAAGCTACGCCGTAGGTATCACTGGGAACAACTTGGTAAACACCCCGGCCAATTAGCCAACGGCAAATTTCAATCCCACCTATTATTGGGGTATCTTGAGGTTTATGGTCTCCAAAGAATGTTGAAACATATCCCCTCACCCGGACACCATCTTCAATTGCCTGATTAATCAAGGGTTCCAATCTTGCTTTTGTTGCAGCTATACTTGCGCCCAAATTCCTTTGATTATGGGTTTCGTTTGCAGATAGAAAAACGGCAATCTCGGACAAGCCCGATTCTTTAGCCCGGCCATAATATTCTAAATTCGGAACAAGCGCGCTATAAACAATTCCGCCTATTCGTGTTATTCCGTTAACAACAGAAACTGAATCAGCCATCTGAGGAATAAATTTGGGGCTTACGAATGATACAACTTCTATATTTTTTAATCCGGTTTGAGAAAGACGATTTATGTATTCTATCTTTACAGCGGCAGGCAGTACTGCCAAGCTTTGCAATCCATCTCTGGGCCCAACTTCGTAAAAAGCCACATTATGCATAAAACAAGAAAAACATAATTCTGTATTTAAATTTACCTTCAAATCTCCATCAAATCCCTGTAACTCATCGGCCTTCTGTTTTTTAAAAAGCCCCAGCCTTCCTGAGAACTTAATATTTTACTTAAGTCAATTTCTACAACCAGAACTTCTTCTTTTGAAGAACCCGCGCGCTTTACAACTTCTCCAAAAGGGTCTGCAACAAAGCTTCCGCCCCAAAAGTCAATATCTTCTTCTTTTCCGACACGGTTGACAGCAACAACATAAACTCCATTCATTGAAGCGTGGCCGCACATTGCGTTTTCCCATCTTTGAGCTGAAAACGGCTCGAGTTTCTTCATGCCTTTTGTCCATCCAATAGCAGTTGGGTAAAAAATAATCTGAGCGCCTTTCAAAGCATTGATTCTTGCTGCTTCCGGAAACCATTGGTCATAGCAAATCAAAGGCGCAATCTTAGTTCCGTGCAAGTCTGCCTGAACGTATCCGGCATCTCCGGAAGAAAAATAGAACTGCTCATAATATTTCGGGTCGTGAGGGATGTGAATCTTGCGGTATTTTGCGCGAAGCTTGCCGTTCTCATCAAAAATTAAAGAAGTGTTATAATATTTTCCTTCTCCTCCTTTCTCGAAAAGCGAGCCTCCGACAAGCGTAACTTTATTTTGCCTGGCAGTTTCAGCCAAAAAATTTGAAACTTTGCCCGGAATAACTTCAGCAAGCCCAAAAAGTTCTTTTTTTTCATCCTGGCAGAAATATTTCATGGCAAAAAGCTCCTGCAAACAGACAATCGAAGCTCCTTTTTTGGCTGCCTGAGCCACAAATTTTGCTGTTTGGGCCAGGTTCAAGTCTATATTGCCGCTTACTTTTGCCTGCACAAGCCCGATTTTAAGTTTCTGGTTTGCCATTTCAATCAAAATTAGATTAATAGCCGGGATGAGTTAAAAGACAATAAAAAACTTTTGAAAGAAATCTAATGCTCAACGAGAATATTCTGCATCTTGGGCTCTTTTGACGGGAAATCTAGACCTCTCTTCTGAATTCTGACTTCGTGCTTTTTGGCATCAAAAGCTCCAAGCAGGTACTTAATTGCCTTCTCCGTCTCAAACTCCCTGCATGAGAAGATATCCATAAACACATAATCCTGATCCGGGAACGTGTGTATGCTGATATGGCTTTCGGCAATCATGACAAAACCGGACATTCCAGGAGTGCCATCTGCAAACTTATCCAGCCATTTTGCCACGTAGGGTAAAGTCATCTTTGTCATGCCTATTTTGGCCGGCAAGTTGTTCAGAACATCATACACCAAAGAATACGACCCTAATTTCCTCTTATCGCACCTTGATGCGTCAATCGTTACGTGTAAACCAAATTCGCTCATTTTTGTTTTTCTCTGTAAAAACTTTGATTTTATTTTATAAAATATTTTAAAACTAGTATTTAAATCTTTTTATTTTTTTGTTTTTTCGACGATGATTTTTTGAAAAAAATTCCGGATTTTCGCTGTTTTTTGGCGCAAAATTTCCTCCTAAAAAAATTCTCGTCGAGAAAATTTTTTAGTATTTTTTAAAGTTTTTCTGAAAAAAATTGATTTTTTTGTTGTCAAAAACATTTTTTTATAACTTTTAGGAAAAATTTTAGAATTTTGTTCAAAAATGATTTAATTTTGCCGGAATTTTATCTGTATTTTTTAGTGGTGGCTTCCTTTTGAGTGCTTTCCAGGGTTTTTTTCCTGTAATTTCCTGAGTTTTGACAGGTCAAGTTCGCAGAAATAGCAGTAAATCTCGTCAGGAGTCAAGCTTCTGCCGCATTGCGGGCATTTCTCGGCATGATGGTGTTCCATTTTACACTGCAAGCTTCATAAAATTATTTGCCAGCATCAGCAAAACCGATGCTCCGACAATCAATCCATAAACGAGCTTATTCCATCTCAGGATTTTGGAACCGTCAAACATGCCAAAAGGAATCATGTTGAACAAAGCAAGCCATGAATTTATTATAAAACCATAGAATGATACTTCTTTAAATAGTTTTGGCAGCGCAATAAAACTTAATCCCAGGAAAATCAATGCCAAGATAATATTTACCAAAGGCCCTGCAGCAGAAATCTTGCCATTTTTTGAACTGCTTACCCTGCCGGAAATCATTACAGCGCCCGGAGCTGCAAAAACAAATCCAAAAAAGGACATCCCGATTGCAAGCAGCAGCATTTTGTCAAACGACCTGAATTCGGCAAAACAACCATATCTTTGGGCCACAATCTTGTGCCCCAGCTCATGAAAAAGAAATCCTATGCCCACAGTCAGCGAAGCTATGACAAATTTGGAATAAAAATCCGAGACTGATGTGCTGAGGATGATTCCAAAAGCTATCGAGACTGCAATCCATGCCTTGAGAATGTCTCTAAGCTCAACTTCAGAAGTGCTAATGCTGCCTATCCTTATTTGATTAACAGAATTCATTTTACTTAGATGTCAACAAAAAGCCTGTGCTTCTCCTTGCCTTCCAGCTCCTGTGAAATCCTTCTCTGCACTGCTTTCTCCGGGTCCGGCAGCAGCTTAACCCGGTTCTTCAAGTCAGCGAAGCTCTCGAACGGTTTTTCATCTCTTGATTCCAGTATCTGCCACATATGTTTCTTTCCAAGCCCCGGCAAAAGCTCCAGCTGGTGCATTCTTGTGCTAAGCGGCTGGGCCTTATTGAAAAATTCTATGAATTTCTTTTCATCTCTTGTTATAATGTCCTTTATCACATATTCAAGCTCCGATTTAGCAGTTGCAGTTAGTTTATCTACACTGATTTTGCCGATTATGTGATGTATCTTATCCCTTTTCCCATCCCCAATGTAAACATTTTCAAACGGGGTGAGATGAATTTCTTTCTTCGGCACAAGCTCCAGAAGTATGAAGCGCTCCTTTCCCAAAGCCTGCGCTACCGGAGTCTTCATGTACATAGGCCTTTCATCGTAAGGATAGCCATTTGGCAGGAAATCCAGCACGATTGCCACTTCTTCCTTCAATCTTTCTGCTTCCATAATCATAACCTCATTGAGCCCACATAAATCTTATAATTATTAGGGGATATTTCCGACATTTCGAAAATCGCAGATTTTCGAGAATGCTCGAAAACACGCTCTGCATTAGTGCGGAGTGTTTTCGACATATTAAACCTTTTCA
>JBBSWR010000156.1:0-1724 GCA_038046185.1 Nanobdellota archaeon | reverse complement strand
ATTATGGGCAAAATAGTTCTTATTTAGCATCTACAACAACTAATGTTGATGTTGTGCTTAATACCAGCCGAGGTAGCGAAAGCAACGTTACAATTATATCACCGGCTAATAATAGTCTAAAAAATGTAACAAATGTTTTTAATGTTACAGCAAATGTAACTATGCTTGGCAATGACGGTACCAACTGCAATGCTACAATTAGTTTTTCTAATAATGAAGCAATCAACATAACCCAAGATCAAAATTTTACCAATTTACTGGGGGATGTTGCATTGGGAAATCATAAGTTGACTGTATGGAATGTTACTGCAACAACTGAAAGCAATTCGTATATTACTGTATATGCCCAATGTTCTTCGGATGATAAAATTTTAGAAGGCTTGAACCATCATACAATATTTATAAAAATAAATGATACAGCACCAATCGTAAACGCTTCTCTAAACAATACATCACCAAAGTATGGTGAAGTCATTAATTTTACAGCAAATGTAAGTGATGAAATTGGCCTAAGCTTCTGCCAGTTTATTGATAATCAATCAGCTAATGGGGCAAAGAGGTCCTTTAATGTTTCAGTTTCTGGAATTGAAGATAAATGTTCTCAAGATTTTGTCATATCAAGGGACGGAAGCGTCATTAACTTTTCTTTGATTGTTAATAACACCGCTAATTATAAAAAGCAAAAAGAATTTATTATTACAGTAGCAGGCATACCGCCAAGATGGCAAAGCCCACAAATAAACGACACTAATATTGAACAGTTCGATTTTGTAAAATTTAATGCAACGTGGACTGATAATGTAAACTTAAGTGCCTATATATTTTCTACAAATGTTAGTGGTGTATGGGCTAATGTCTCAAACTTTAGTTTTTCTGGAACTGTAAATGAATCAAACTTCACAATGCAGATAAATGCCCCCCCTTACTCTGCCATTGGTTGGGTTTTCTATGCAAATGACACATCAAATAATTTTAATGTAACAAATATTCAAGCATTTGTTGTTGCTTCACAATACAACATATTTTATGGGAATATTTCCTCCGACATAGTGCTGGATACATCACAAAATCTGTCAATCATTTCTTGGCTCAGTCCCGATAATGTGAAAGGCAATGTTTATGTTACAGATGCCGACACTCTAGATGGTATATCCTGGACATCTCTTCAGGCTATTGGCAAAGATAAATTGCTAAATGGAGTAGCTGATGACTGGGAAGATATTGACATACTGCTTGTTATGGCCCAGTTTAATGATTCTATTAACAGAACGTTCACAAATGGCACAAGAGGCGTATCAATAAACAAAACAGATTTTTTAGTTCAGGGTTCATTGATTGAAAACGTTTCTACTATAAACAGCACAAACTCATCAAATTTTGTAACTGGCATATTATGGGACACATCAGATTCAACAGATGCGCAATATGACACAACAGAAAGGGAAGACTTAGTCTTCATAACAAAAGTAAATAACAGAGCTACAGGCTTTTATGGGACTTACAATTATGAAATAAATATTCCTGCAAGATTAAAACAGTATAGAACACCAAATAACCAGGATAGCCTGTCATTTTACGTTGAATTAACCTAATGTTTTTTGTGTATTTCACATTTGCGCGGCTGCCGTGCTTATAACAGTGCGGCAGTTTGCGCCCCCTATTTAATTTGTAATAGTCAACGAATTAATTCTTAGGACAAACTTTAAATATGAGTTCATCAATTG
>JBBSWR010000155.1:0-1605 GCA_038046185.1 Nanobdellota archaeon | reverse complement strand
ATTGCTGCCGACCATGACCAAAGCCAGGCCCGGCTTTTCTTTCATGCTTTTGACTTTATTTTTTATGCTTTCCAGAATGCTTTTCGCTATTTTGTTTCCGTCTATGATTTTGGCTGGCATAATAGGACAAGACAATTAATTTGTATATAAAATTATCTACAAATTAAGATTAAGTTTTAAAGAAGTAAGTAGTTTATATCTCATATTCGCACCTTTGGCATATGCCGAGCTCGTATACCCCTTTTGCCGTTCCATTTCGAATTCTAACGAACGCGGTATCTTTCCAGATTTCACGTATTGGACTATTTTTAATATTCCCAAACACATTTTGTTTCATGCTGTCCTGGCAGCACAATACAACGGAGCCGTCGGCACGGATATTTAGAGTGTCTATGGCATAACAGGCAGGCACAGGTTCGCTTCTTTCAAGAGTGACTAACCCCCCTTTGTTATTTAATGGACTTACCCTATGGCCCTCGCGAAGATCTTGCAAAATCATATTATGGTACATGCTTCTGAGAATGTTTAATTCATTAATCTTATCGGTTTTGGAAGGATTATGGATGGTAACAAGCACTTCATCCACTCCTGCTTGTATTAAACTGTCCATTACCCGCTCGTCTAAAAAATCCCCATTAGTTACCAGCATTATATGGAAATGAGGCGAGGCTTGACGGGCATAAGAAATAAATCTAAAGATTCTCTTATCTGTTAAAGGTTCATTATATCCGACAGGTGTAAAACGCCCTCTGAATCCCCAATCTTTCAGTTGGTCCACAACAGAATAGAATAATCCCTCTTCCAGTTCCGTCCTTTCAGACGGCCTTGGGCAATAATAGCATGTTCTATTGCACGCAGAATTAGTTTCAACATTCACGCTACTTGGAAGTTCCCTATTTATTAATCTCTCCAAATTAAAAGCTACCCTTCGTCCAATATGGACAACTCTTCGCTTAAACTTTTTGGGGATATGCTCATGGTACACCCTTCTCATCCCAGCCCTTAGGTTTACCATTATATCGTAATGAAGAAGTATGTATCTATTTAAATAGGTTAATAATCAGAAAATTTTATATTAGAGGCAGAGACATTTCATCTCAAAATATCAAAATTGGGATAAAGCGGGAATTTTTTGCACAACTCAACAACATTATTTTTTATTTCATGAATTTTTTTATTATTTTTTATTTCTTCTCGGAATTTTTTTAGGTAATCATTGATTTGTTTTTTATCTTCCGGCAATTCGTATTTTTTTATTTCATGAATTACTTCCGAGATCCATTTCCCAATTTGTTCCATTTCTTCTTCTTTCATTCCGCGGGTTGTCAGTGACGGAGTTCCCATTCTTACTCCGCTTGGGTAAAACGGCGATGAGGGGTCAGCAGGAATTGTGTTTTTGTTCATCGTTATGTTTGCCTCATCCAGAGCATCCTGCACAAAAATCCCCTTTCCTTTGCCAAATTTAGTCAGGCTTACCAAAACCATATGATTGTCTGAGCCGCCGGTTACAACTTCCATTCCGCTGCTCATCAGCGATTTTGCCAGCGCGCGAGAATTTTTTACAATCTGCTGGCAGTAAGTTTTGAATTCGGGCTGCATCATTTC
>JBBSWR010000154.1:0-7328 GCA_038046185.1 Nanobdellota archaeon | reverse complement strand
CAAAATCCCTTACATAGATTTTATCGGCTTTGCGGCATTTTTATTGTTTGTTTCACTGGTGGGGTATTTCATGTACAAGCGAAGCAAAGAAAATCAAAGTACAGAAAATCACCAAAAATAGCCAAATTAGCCTTTATGAACGGAAATAAACCTGTTTTAACTGTATTTTTTAAAAACAAGGTATTTATATAAGAGTGTTTTTCAAGTAAACTATATATACAAAGGGGCAATTCAAACTATAAGCATGGAAAAAGAAGACCAATTGATGGAGAAAGTGATAATATCCCTCGCCATACTGGTAGGGGCGATACTTATCTTCAGCCAGTACCAATTCTACAAAATTTCTCAGGCGAGTGTTTGGGTGTATTTATCCATGATTTTGATTCTTGCTCTAGTCGGCTTGGTGGCGTGGTACCTTGTCGAGGGAAATGAAACACACCATCACTTTGAGGCTGCCCATCATGTGCACGAGGAGAAGCCAGCTCCGTGGACGCTCATGGAAAAGGTAACTTATGGATTTGTGGCTCTCGTTGCGGTTCTTATCTTATTTAATCAGGTCCAGATTTCCCAGGCATCGGCTTTGGCCGGCCTTAGCTCACCATTGACTTTCAAATCTTTTTCTTCCAAGACATCGCTGGCTTTGACAGGGGACCCTTCAAAGGATGCATTTACAGTTGTTATACCTCATGGTGTTCCGTTTTATGGCGAAGAATTAGGAGTTTCATTTGAGGACCCAATCAAAAGCTTGGAGACAATAGCAAATCTTGACCCGGCTTACGGGAGAAATAAAGTTCAGCTTGATGCAACGCAGAAGCAGAGATACATAGATATTTTAACAACTCCAACTATAACCTGCGAATTCTGCTGCGGAGTTAAGACTGCCGTGACAAAAACCGGCGAGCCGGCATGCGGGTGCAAGCACGTATGGGCAATAAGAGGACTGGCAGCGTATCTTATTGTGAATTATCCGACATTAAGTGATGATGAAATAAAAAGGGAAGTTGTAAAGTGGAAAGGGCTGTTTTTCCCAAAACAAATGATTCAAAGATATGTTCAGGAAGCGCAGAGCGGACAATACACCCCGGATATTGCAGCACTGCTTTTGAGTGTTGATGAAAGCAAAATAAAATCTGCAGCAACACCCCTTGCTTCAGGCAGCAACACGGACACATCAGCTCAGCCAACTTCAACTGATGTTAATAGCCTTCCGGATATGGTAGGTGGATGTTAAGTTCAGTGATTTAAATTAATTAAAAACAAATAAAAAAATAAAACGGGAGGTATCGAAAAAATATTTTTTCGGAACCTCCTCAAAAAAAATTCGGAGGTTTTAAAAATGAACAGAAATGTTATTATCGTGATTGTGCTTGTTGTTCTGGTTCTGCTTACGGCAGTGCAGGCAGTTCAGCTCAGTTCGCTGAAATCAAGCATAAGTGCAGGAAAGGTAAGTGTTGGAAGTGCTCCTGCAGTAGGCTCAATTGGCTCAGCAGGAAGCGGAGCAGCAGACATCAGTAACCTTCCGGATATGGTAGGTGGATGTTAATATTTTAGTGGGGGTAAAAAATGAACACAAAGGCATTAGTGCTAGTTGTTTTATTGGTAAGTATTTTTTTGGTTGGATGCACCTCTAGCAATACAGGTGCTTACGCGGCTTACAACCAGCCACAAGGCCAGCAGCAGGGAGACCAGTACGTAGGCGGCGGATGCGGGGTTGCGCCACAGGGCAGCGTTGCAGACACTCCGGTAGGATCACTTGTATCAAATAACGCTGGATTGTAAATTAAAATGGAGCTTAGCAAAAGAGAAAGGCGCAAGCTTAAACTTGACAGGCTAAGGCAGGACAGCCTTGACTCTCAAAAAGAATACGAGCAGAGGGTTGAGCACCAGAAACAGTTTCACGAGCAAAAAACAAAATCCAGCAAAACAAAATATTATATTATTGGCGCTGTGATCGCAGTTTTGATAATTGCAGGCGCAGCTTATTCGGTTTATTCAATGGCCAAGCCGGGCCCATACGATAATTTTGCAAAATGTTTGACAGAAAAAGGAGCCGTAATGTATGGCGCCATGGAGTGGTGCAAATACACTCAGGGCCAGAGAGCAATGTTCGGAAAATCTTTTAAATACATTAATTATCACGAATTTACGGAATTGCCCGGCATAAGCAAAACCCCAACATGGGTTATCGACGGCAAATGGTACGAAAACGCGCAGTCATTTGATAAGTTAAGCGGATTAACCGGCTGCAAAATATGAGGTATTAAAATGGAAGAAGAAAAAAAAGAAGGACATCACGAACCACATCACACCGAAGCGCACCACCCAGAACACACTCTGCCTAAACATCACCCAGCAAAAAAGCTCAACAATTATTATATCTTTGTAGGGCTTTCTGTATTGCTTGCGATAATCATTCTTTTTAGTATCATGCAGACATTCAGCATAAACAGCGCTCTAAAGGACAAAACAGAAAAAGCGAAAGAGCTCGCCAAGCCTGCAAAGATTGAGCTCTCAGTTATCAAGAATTCAAAATGCACTGATTGTTTTGATATTTTACAGATTGTTGAATACATTAAATCAGCAAAAGTTGAAGTGACATCAGAAAAAAATGTGGAGTTTGATTCAGCAGAGGGAAAACAGCTCGTTGCAAAATATAATTTGGAAAAGATTCCCAATGTTGTCGTAACGGGGGAAATTGACAAGGCAAATCTTGAAGGTTTTGAGAAGAAAAATAATGCTTTGATATTCACCCAGATACCTCCCCCCTATACAAATGCTACAAGCGGCGAAGTAAAGGGAAGAATTAGTTTAGTGATCCTTGCTGATCCAACATGCACCAAGTGCGACAATATAACTACACTTGTAAATCAAATGAAATCTTCAGGCATAATCATGGCTGAACAGAAAAATGTCAACAGCAACAGTGACGAAGGCAAATCATTGATAGCAAAATATAATATTGGATTTGTACCAACCATTATTTTATCAAAAGATGCTGGGGCTTATCCAATAATAAATCAGGCGTGGGGGCAGCTCGGTACTGTAGAATCAGACGGCTCGCATGTTTTAAGGACGGT
Source organism: Nanobdellota archaeon (assembly GCA_038046185.1). Taxonomy (GTDB): domain Archaea; phylum Nanobdellota; class Nanobdellia; order Woesearchaeales; family GW2011-AR4. Next base: position 4,251 of record JBBSWR010000154.1, on the reverse strand, counting down.
TTACCCTCCATACATCAATCTAACAACAGGAAATCTGAGGGGCATTGTTGATATAACTTACTTGACCGACAAAAGCTGCACTGAATGCTACAATGTAAGCACGCACAGGCAGATACTCGCAAGCCCGCAGACTTTTGCAATAAAAATTGATAAAGAAACAACAGTTGATGTAAGCGATGCAGAAGGAAAATCCCTTGTTTTAAAATACAACATAACCCAAGTTCCAACTGTTATAATGTCAAGCGAAGTAAGTGTTTATCCTGCAAGCCAGGCGCTGAATCAATTCTTCTCTGTGGAGAAGGACGGCTCATACATCTTCAGAAAGTTGTCTGTAGTTGGTGTTTACAGGGACTTGACAACTAACCAGGTTGTTAAGCCGCAGACCGCTACCCAGTAATTTTATTTAATTTTTTAAATTATTTTGCTTAGAATGGCCAAGAAAAGCACAATTTTATATGGCATCATTGCACTCCTGTTAATCTTATTTTTATGGCAGTGGATTTCTAATAAAAATTTAATAAACCAACCGACTAATTCGGATAATCAAGCAAATCTTCTGCAAAATTACAACGGCCAATTGTCAAAACTCAGCGGGATAGGTCCTTTAAGCTCTACGCATATTCATGCAGATATTAAAGTTTATATTAACGGCCAGTCAATAGATTTCTCACAAAAGAAGTATCAATTAACAACAAGTTATATTCATTTTGAAGATGGTATTGGGGATGTTGCGCATATTCATGCAACAGGATTGACAATGGGGCATTTGTTCAAGTCATTGAACGGTGATTTTAACAATAATTGCCTAACACTTGAAAGCCAAACTAATTGCAACGATGGAAATAAACGATTAAAATTTTATGTCAATGGAAAACAAAATAATGAATTTGGATATTATGTTATGCAAGATTTGGATAAAATTCTTGTCTCATATGGCGCTGAGAATGAATCAGAAATCCAGAAGCAAATCGGTTCTATAACAAATCTAGCTCCGGAATATAGTGCGAATAAGGACATTGAATAAATCTTATCAAAATCAATACTTCTCAAGTTTATTATTAATCAGTTGCCTGGCAAAAACTGATTAAGAATAGTTAAATCTACATAAATAATAGACGACAAACTTAAATTAAAAATAAGAATTCGAAACGTTTAAATGAAGAAAATTAAAAATTTTCTAATTTAAAGGTCCGAAAATCTATGATTTTCGAAACTATCAAAAATTTTAGAAATTTTTGGAGTTCCGAAATTTGCAAAATTTCGAAACCTTTAAATATTACTTAGCTAATGCAAACTATATTCTTTAGAACATACGTCAGAAACATAAATGTTTCTGATCATTCCGAAAATCTATGATTTTCGATACATTAGGGGGTTTGTTTGATGGTTACTCAGAATAAGGAGATATTCAACGTTTTTTTCAGGGAAAAGCCGGCAATGATGCTGGTTGAGCTCAAAAATGCAAAAGGAGAGATATATGCTTCTTCGGTTGCAAAAACTGTTGACTGCACATATTCCCATGTTGTGAAAATTCTTCAGGAAATGCAGAAAGCAGGATTAATTAATTTTGAAAAGCAGGGAAGATTAAAACTTCTCACCTTAACCAAAATGGGGCAGGAAGTGGCTGACAAGATTGATGGGATAAGGATGGTGTTATAAATAAAAATGGCGGAAGATAAAAAGAGAAAAGAACATGATGAACATTATTGTTCTAGTTGCGGCGCAATAATAAAAAAAGACGCAGAAATTTGTCCCAAATGCGGCGTTAGGCAAAAAAGTCACGCGATTCCGAAAGCCGAAATTGGAAATAAGAGCTGGATAACTGCTTTAATTCTATCCATATTGTTGGGGGGTTTAGGTGTGGACAGGTTTTATTTAGGTTATCTTGGCTTAGGTATATTAAAATTAATCACACTTGGCGGTTGTGGGGTTTGGTCAATCATTGATATAATATTAATAGCAACAAATAAAATGAAAGACGCAAATGGTAAATTTTTACAAAAAGATTAAATCATTATTTAATATTTTATTTTTGATGCTGAGCTTGTCAAAGCCGCTCAGTAGGATAATACTCTTTTGTTCTGGATTAGTGATTCTGTGGATTTTGCCTACAGCTAATTTGCATTATTTGCCTGTTCGTTCTATTTATGAATCATTTTTTGGTTTTAAACCTTATTCATCAGGAATTACAAGGGCAGTTTCACGGTTATTGCATGGCGATATAACTGGAGCTTGGAATTTTAATCCGCTAGTTTATTTGGTAATTCCAATCATATTTATTATTCTGGTAAAAGACATAAACTATTTAATAAGAACTAAAGACTTTTCTATATAAATTATATTTTTCCTACCCAATTTTTTCTTCCATTGCATATTTTCCAAGAACCTCTTTTGCAGCATTGATAAAATAATTTTCTTTATCCGTTGGAATGACGGCTCCTGCGGCATTCTGATGCCCTCCAGCCTCCGAATTTCCAATGCCTTCAATTATTTCTCCGATTATATTTCTCAAATCCAGCTTTCCTTCTATGTTATTGGTTGTCCTGAGGGAAATTTTTGTGTTCCCGTCAATTGCCTGCGCCATTGAAAGAATAAAGAGGTTGTTTGTCATAACATTTGATTTGGATAATATGGACGCCAGAGTGCCAATCATTGTTGACATTACCTTGTCTTTTGCATTTATAATGACAAAATGGTTTCCCCAGTGCACATCATCAGTGAATTTGTTTTCGTGGTACCAGTTCAGCGCGCTTACAATCTCTTTTTTGTAATCGGCCAGGCTTCTGATTGCCTGCTGTTTTATTTTTTTATCCCCCAAACAAGCGCCAATCCCATAAGATGCCCTTCCAAGGCGGCCGCATGCATTTAGCAAAGTTGCAAATTCTTTTGCATCCCTTGTGGGGCTTTCTTCCTGCTCGTGAGGCAGAATGTAAATATCTCCAAGCACATCATCCGGTTTTGACTCAGCCAGCCTTTTCATTATAATTCCAGTAATGAGCTTTTTCATCTCATGTTCATCAAGCTGGGCTATTTTCTTCCATCCGCTTCCATTTTTTGGGTCTATGCCAATCTGGCTGAGGAATTGTATAGCCCCGCTCTCGCTTCCGCTGACTCCTGGAATATAAGGGTCAGTGCAATACTCCAGCGCTTTATGCAATGGCTTTGTCTGAATTCCAAAAATCCTAAGGCCTTTTGTAACTTTTATCTTGTTCTTTCTTACCGCAACATCAAGAATCTCTTGATTTAGCCTTAAAAATCCGCCCTGATACTGCATATCCCCCATGGCACCTATGATTGCAACGTGCGCTATGTCTTCCATTGCCTTGTCAACCGCGCACGCAAACTTAAAAACGACACCGGCTCCAGAAATTTCTTTTCCTCCGTCAATTCCAAACAAGTGAGGATTAACAAACACAATGCCCTCATATTTAGCGGATTCTTCCACAGTATGATGGTCTAAAACGAATACTTTTCTTCCTTTAAGCAGTTCCTGTATTTCACTTAGTAATCCTGAACCAAGATCTGTAAATATAAAGCAGTTGTAAGATTCAGAAGCGAATTGAGCGAGTACAGCCCGATTTAATTGGGGCACTATAGAAACAGAATATTTCCTGTTATCGCTGTTAAGCAGCTTAATCATAATAGATGCCGCGCTTATGCCGTCAGCATCCAGGTGGCTTATCAGCCTTATTACTTCTTTTTTATCTACATTTCTGAACGCTTCAGCAGCATTCATCAGATTTTCATCAAATTGCCCGTAAGGATCCATTAAAGCACGCTCCAAGTGAAAATTTATTATTATGAAACACAATTTCCTAATTTTTTAAGCATAGGCTATTTTTATATCTTGTTATTTTCCAAATCTTCTCTCTCTTCTGTTGAATTCAGCAATGCAGTTCTCAAAGTCTTTTTTTGTGAATTCCGGCCACAGCTTGTCCTGCAAGAATACCCATTCAGAGTAAACACTCTGCCATGTCAAGAAGTTTGATGTTCTTACTTCCCCACCAGGCCTAATGATCAAATCGGGCTCGCTTTGAAGATAAAGATTTTTAGTTACTAATTCTTCATTAATTTTGTTTGAACTTATGTGAGGATTTTTTTTTAATATCTTTTTGAATGCGTCAATTATTTCCTGCCTTCCGCCGTACGCAAGGGCAAAATTCACAGTCAGTTTTTTATTATTTTTTGTCTTTTCGGCAACTTCCAGCATCGCTTTTCTTATGTCAGCAGGAAACATTTCAATTCTGCCTA
>JBBSWR010000153.1:0-4104 GCA_038046185.1 Nanobdellota archaeon | reverse complement strand
CGCATTTTCTTGTGAAAGCTCCGTTCACGCAGCCTGACCAGTCACCGCATTTCCAGTTAGAAATGCACAATTCCCCTCCCCCGCCGCCTCTGATTCCTCCGCCGCCTGAACTGCCGGATGAAGAAGCGCCGGAACTCTGCTCAGAAGTTTTGGTGTAATCAAACTGCACTATTCCGGAATGCTTCAATCCTTTGATTTTATACTTATTTATCGTAGAATTATAAGCGCATGAATAAGTATTCTGCAAAGTTCCGTCACACTCAATTTTAAATTCATTGTTTGATGTGCAACTGCCGCTTAGTTCATTGACTGACAAAACATCCTCGTCTTTAATGCAAATTCCGTTTAATGCAGAATTTAGCCTGTCAACATACAGGGTTTTAGTGTAGCCTGACGGCAGCCTTAAGCCGCTGAAAATAACAGAGCCGGTTGCATTGCCAGTTTGCTTATTAAACGTCAGATTTGTAAAATTCAGCTTATTTGCAGAAAAATCAAAATCAAATTCTGCAAGCGTCAGATTGCCGTCATTAATTTTAACCAAGTTTGTTCCGTTAAAAGTTCTTGACAAATTTCCGGAATCATTTAAAAATATTGTAAGGTTAAGTGTTGATGTGTTTATTGATTTTTCATCACCGATAAGATTATCCAGACTGTCGTTCAAGCCGTCATTGTCAGAATCTTTTTCCGGATTATCAATAATAACAACATTAAAAATAACAGAATCATTCAAGTAGCCGTCAGATGCTGTTGCAGCGAAAGTGTAATTGCCGCTGTCAATTGTCGCAGTCTGCCATTCAAAAATATTTGATTTATTGGAGAATTTTGATGAATTAATAAAAAATAAGATTGTGTCGCCGTTCTCATCATAGGCTGAAAGATTAATTTCTATTTTATCTGTCTCATTGGCAGTTAAATTAGCTATCTGGCTTAAAACCGGCTTCCTGTTTATTTTTATTGTTAATTTTTGCGCATTATTATTTTCATCTGATTCCTCGACCAAATCATTTGGATCTGCCAATGCAGTTATTTCAAAATCAGAAGCATTGTTTAAGACAAGCTGATATTTGATTTCTGAATTTGAATTTAAAATATTTGACTTATTTATTTTCGAAAATGTTCCGTTGTCAAATATTTCTGTAAATACGTTGAATGCAGGCTTATTTCCCAGGTTCCTGAAGGAAAAATTAATTGTTAGATTATTGATTCCGTAATGGTGTTCCTGCGGCACGGAAATATTAACATATAAATCCGGCAGATTGGGATTGTCAAAATCATCAAAATTATAACTGCCCGTTGTATAGGCATCATTCAGGCTGTCAATAAAAGTGCCGTTTTCAAAAAGCTCTATTCTTTTTACCATGAATGGCCCGTTTAACTTATTGCTTTGAATTATTGAGCCGTTAATATCAAACTGCAAAACCCTTTTTCCAGGGGATAAATAGCCTGATGAATTTTTTATGTCAACAATATCTCCAGACAAATCATAAAGGTGCAAAGTGGAAGAGTAATATCCCTCATCCAGCGCCCGCACATCTACATTTACCTGAAGCAACTCAAATTTTCCGTTGCCGTCTGAATCATAGCCACTGTCAGAAAATCCGTCCAGATAAGAGCTTGAGGCAAAATTCCTGAAGTCATAGTGATTTGTAACAAAATCTGTTCTTAAAATCTTTTTTCCGATTTTCACTGAGGAAATATTAAATCTGCCGGCATAATGCGTCTTTTTTATTGTTTCATTGTCAAAATTAAAAGTTAATGCATTCACAGAATCAGCAATTGATTTATTTTCCTTTAGGGATATTGTTGAAGAATTATAAGACAAAAATAATATAGACTCAAATGTTCCGTTGACAGTTGAATTAACTGTCAGAGTTACCTGAATATTATTTCCGGCAGCTGAATCTTCTATATCCAGCACTTTAAATCCCTCTTCAAAGTTTAAATAATTCTGAGTTAATATTTTATCTTTCCTGTATTTCAGGCTGTAAGTGGAATTATAAATTTTGACTGAATAATTAAACTGGCTTTGCGACAAAAGCGAAGAATCAAAAGTTATATTTACCTTATTAATTCCTGAGTTTAAAGTTAAATTTGTTTCATTTGCAATGGCTCCGTTTTTGTCAAAGAGATTAACTACAAAAATAAAATTTCCACTTTCACTGTTTGCCGTAAGCTCGATAACAAGCGTGTCATTAATTCCATTCCCATTTTTGTCAATCATATAATCAGTATAATTATCCAAATCCATATCGCTTGTTGATGCAGAAAAAATATATTTGTCAATAAGCTCTCTTAAGGATATGGAACTGGCTAACGGAACTGCAAGCACAAAAATAAAAAATACTGCCAACCCCCACTTCATCAAAAACGAAAGAAGACGGACTTATAAAAAGTTTTCTTTTTGCTCGTCAAAACACCAACACGTTTATATATAATAAAACAATTTCTCGTCTATATGCCAGAAAAAATACAGTTCTTTCCGATGGATGCAACTTACAAGGTGGTGGACGGCAAAGCAGTCATAAACCTGTACGGAAAAACTGCTGACGGGAAACAAATCTGCATTCTTGACAGCAATTTTGAGCCTTATTTTTATGTGATTCCCAGGGACGCTGCCAATATCAGCGAAAAATTGGACAAGATAAGGGTAGAAAATGACAGGGAAGCTGCATTTGTAACAAGAACAGAGACAATTATGAAAAAATTTCTCGGCAGGGAAGCATTTGCCATAAAAGTTTACACAAATCTTCCCAGCAGCGTTCCGGTAATAAGCAATGTTGTAAAAGAGTGGGATATCGTGCAGGAAATACACGAATATGACATTCTTTTTACCCGGAGGTACTTCATAGACAGGAACATAACACCTCTCGTTTTGCATGAAGCGGCAGGTGATTTCACAGAGCAGAAATCAAAAGTTCCTGTTTTCAGCGCTGAAAGCATTGTGCAGATAAGCGGAGAAACACTGAGCAACCCGAAAGTTCTTGCATTTGACATTGAAACCTACAGCCCTTTTGACTCCGCCATTGATGCAGAAAAAAATCCTATAATCATGCTTGCTTTTTACGGGGAAAATTTCAAAAAAGTTTTTGTCTGGAAAAAATTCAACACTGATTTGGAAGAAGTGGAATTTGTTGAAAATGAAGCCCAGCTTCTGGAAAAATTCAAGCAGACGATAGATGAATTTAAGCCAGATATACTGACGGGATATTTCTCCGACGGATTTGACCTGCCTTACATAAAAACCAGGGCTGAAAAAAATAAAATAAAGCTGGACATAGGATTTGATTATTCCGAGCCTAGAACAAGAACCGGCAAGGAAATAACAGTTTCAATAAACGGCATAACCCACCTTGACATTTTCAAATTCATAAAAAAAGTCATGGGGACAACACTTGAAACTTATTATTTCGACCTTAGTTCAGTTGCCGGCGAGCTTCTGGACGAAGAGAAGCATGAAGTGGCGCTTTCAGAGCTGCCGCATGCATGGGACAACAATCCGCAGGAGCTTGAGAAATTCTGCAAATATAATTTGCACGACTCTTATCTTACGTACAGCCTTGCAGTCAAGATGATGCCAACTATTATAGAGATAGTAAAAATAATAGGAATTCCGATTTATGATGTTAACAGGATGGGCTTTTCGCAGCTGGTTGAATGGTATATAATGAAGCAGGCCCCTCAATTCAATGAAATTGCCCCAAACAAGCCTAGCCATGATGAAGTTATGAAGCGGAGAATGCGCACTTACCAGGGCGCTTTTGTATTCGAGCCGAAGCCCGGATTATACAAAGATATTGTTGTGTTTGATTTCAGGAGCCTGTATCCAACTATAATCGCGTCGCACAATATCGGGCCGGATACTATTTGCTGCTCCTGCTGCAAAGATATTGCAAAACCTATTGATGAAAATGGCGTGAAGATTTGGTTCTGCACAAAAAAGAAAGGATTTATTCCGATATTAATTGAGGATATAATAACCAGAAGATTAAAAATAAAAGAGGCTGTCAAGCTGGAAAAATCAAATCCAAAAAGCAGGGAAAATTCTGACAGGCTGAAATTTCTTGATGCAAGGCAGAACAGCCTGAAGCTGCTGGCAAACTCATT
>JBBSWR010000152.1:0-9266 GCA_038046185.1 Nanobdellota archaeon | reverse complement strand
GCTTAATCTGCTTTTTTATCCTCAGCAGTTCGCTTCTTGTTGGTTTGACATCCTGCGCCATAAGTGTTTATTTTGAATATTTTTTTGAAGATTGATTATTGAATTTTACTCTGTTCGCCACGCTCCAATTATTTTTTGGGCCATCGTAGATGGTCCACGTTTTGATAAAACTTTTATGTGAAAAAGTTTTCCGCCGTCAACTCGCGGAAGGGTTGGGTTTGTAATATTTCTTCTTCAGCTCGGGGCTGATTCTTGCCAATTCGTTTTCCGGCAGTATTCCGAGCAGTTTCCATCCCAGGTCAAGAGTTTCTGCAATGCTCCTGTCCTCATCACGGCTTTGCCTTACGAATTTATCTTCAAACTCGGCAGCGAATTTAAGCAATCTTTTATCTCGGTCACTCAATGCCTCTTCTCCGACTATCGCAACGAGCCCTCTCAAATCACGGCCCTCTGCGTAAGCCGCATACATCTGGTCAGATACCTGCTTATGGTCTTCCCGCGTTCTGGTCGGCCCGATTCCGAGGTTCATCAGCCTTGAAAGGGACGGCAGAACGTCAATCGGCGGATAAACACCTTTCCTGTGCAGTTCTCTTGACAGGACTATCTGCCCTTCTGTAATATAGCCGGTCAAATCCGGAATTGGGTGGGTAATATCATCGCCGACCATTGTTAAAATTGGAATCTGCGTCACAGAGCCTTTCTTTCCTTTTATGATGCCAGCTCTCTCATAGATTGTAGCGAGGTCTGTATACATATAACCAGGGTAACCCCTTCTTCCCGGGATTTCTTCCCTTGCTGCACCGATTTCCCTTAGTGAATCGCAGTAATTTGTCATGTCCGTCAAAATTACGAGAACGTGGGCATCCTGCTCGTATGCAAAATATTCTGCTGCTGTCAGGGCCATTTTTGGAGTGACCAATCGTTCAACAGCCGGGTCATTTGCAAGGTTCAAAAACACAACACTTCTTTCAAGAGCGCCTGTCTGCTTGAAATCATTGATGAAATACTGCGCCTCTTCGTTTGTGATTCCCATGGCCGCAAAAACAACAACAAAATTTTCCTGCTTGCCGATGACTTTTGCCTGACGCGCAATCTGCAGCGCTATTTCATTATGCGGCAATCCCGAGCCTGAAAACAGCGGAAGCTTCTGCCCCCTGACAAGCGTGTTCGTTGCGTCAATCGTCGACACTCCGGTCTGGATGAAATCTTTAGGGGACGCGCGCGCAAACGGATTAATTGCAGCCCCGACAATTTCCAATCTTTTTTCCGGAATAATTTCCGGGCCGTTGTCAATCGGCTTTCCCGAGCCGCTCAGGACACGGCCAAGCATATCTTTTGAAACGCTTAATTTCAGCGTGTCGCCCAAGAACTTGACTCTTGAATCGACATCAATTCCCGCTGTTCCCTCAAAAACCTGGACAACTACAATTTCGTCGCTGGTATCCAAAACCTGCCCGTTCTTTATTTCCCCGTTGGGCATCTGGATTTTCACCATGTCTGCATATCCGATCGGCTCTGTTTTTTCGACGAAAATCAGCGGACCGGCAATTTTAGTGATTGTTTTGTATTCTTTCATTTTTATGCCTCTAAACCTTCAGTTCTTTTTCTATGCTTGAATTCAGTTCTGCCAAAAATTTTTCATAATCCTTGATGAACTTAACTTCACCCAGCCTGTCTTTTGATTTCGTGGCCAAAATCTGAGGCAGCCTCATTCCTGAATCCAAAGCTGAGTTTGCAAGCCTTGAAAAGGTTTGAATGGATTTCATCATTAGGTATGTTTTTTTCAGCTCCGAATAAGTGTCAATGTCGTGGAAAGCGTTCTGCTGAAGTATGACTTCCCTTATCAGCCTTGATGTCAAAAGTGTAAGCTGCTGCTTTTCCGGGAGAGCGTCCGAGCCGACAAGCTGGACAATTTCCAACAATTTTTCCTCTTCCTGCAGCGTGCTCATCATCTCTCCAACAAGCGAGCTCCAGTCAGTGGCTACATTTTTTGCAAACCACGGCTCGAGAGTTCCAAGATACAACGAATAAGATGTAAGCCAGTTTATCGACGGGAAATGCCTTCTCTGGGCAAGCTTTGCATCAAGAGCCCAAAATACTTTTGTAACCCTGAGCGTGCTTTGCGTGACCGGCTCTGAAAAGTCCCCGCCCGGAGGAGAAACTGCCCCAATAACCGAAACGCTTCCTTCTTTTTTTGTCCCGAGCGGGATTACCCTTCCTGCACGCTCATAAAATTGCGCCAATCTTGTTGACAGATAAGCTGGATAACCCTCTTCTCCCGGCATCTCTTCCAATCTTGATGAAATTTCTCTCATCGCCTCGGCCCATCGCGATGTTGAATCGGCCATCAGGGCAACTGAATAGCCCATGTCACGGTAATATTCTGCAATTGTAATTCCTGTATAAATACTGGCTTCCCTTGCGGCGACGGGCATGTTGGAAGTGTTTGCAATCAAAACTGTCCTGTTCATTAAAGGCTTGCCGCTTCTCGGATCTGTCAATTGCGGGAATTCAGTAAGAACTTCCGTCATCTCGTTTCCCCTTTCCCCGCAGCCGACATAAACTATAATGTCTGCGTCTGACCATTTTGCTAATTGCTGTTGAGAAACCGTTTTTCCAGCGCCAAACGGCCCGGGAATTGCAGCGACTCCGCCTTTAGCCAAGGGGAATAATCCGTCAAAAATTCTTTGGCCTGTAATCAGCGGCGCTTCAGGCTTTAGCTTTGAGGAAACCGGTCGTGGAACACGGACGGGCCAGTTGTGCTTTAATCTTAATTCAAATCCATTATCCAACTTTCCGATAACATCATTGACTGTGAATTTTCCGGATTTTAATTCTGCAATTTTTCCTTTCTGGTTTGGAGGAACCATTATCTTATGGATAATTCCGGGATTTTCTTCTACTTCTCCAATTATTGAGCCGCCTGAAACTGTTTCTCCGGATTTTGCAGTCGCCTTGAAATCCCATTTTCTTGATTGGTCAAGCCCGGGCGCGTCAACTCCTCTTTTAATGAAGTCGCCCATCTGCTTGATTAATACCGGCAGAGGCCTTTGGATTCCGTCGTAAATGCTGTTAAGCAGTCCCGGCCCAAGCTCAACTTTTAACGGCTCGCCCGTGTTTATAACTGGCTCGCCCGGCCTGATGCCGGAAGTGTCTTCGTAAACCTGAATTATAACTTTGTCTCCTTCAATCTGGATGACTTCGCCCATCAATTTTTCATTTCCAACACGGCAAACATCATACATTCTTGGCTTGATGCCCTTAGCCACTACAACCGGGCCTGCAATTCTGAATAAAACACCTTTATCTTCTGCCATTTATTCCACCTTTAGTATAATTATTTCCACAAATCCACTCCAACTGATTTTTTGATTAATTTTCTCAGGCTGTCCTGCTCAACTTTGGTTGAAACCGGGATAAAAACCGGCTCAACAGAAGCGTCAATATCCAGCCTCTGGTGCGGCTCCAATCCGTCCAATATTTTCTCATCGACAATGACAATTCCAATATCTTTTCTGCTTTTCATACTTTTTAATTCACTGTACGAATTGCCGTTTAACCCTATTGTATCTCTTATTCCGGCCAGCTGAAAGCCAACAATAAATTCGCTTCCGCCAACTGCTGCAATTTTTACCATTTTAATTTGAGTTTTTTATTTTTTTGAATTTTATTATTTTTTTATATTAAATTATTTTTTTTAAATTTTTACTCATAAACCAACTGGCTTTCAATGAATTGCTCTGATAAGCCCAATTGCTTGCCTTTGACTATAATTTTCAAATTCCTGACTTCAATGTCTTTCGCGAACATGTATCCCAAAATAACATCGATTGACAGCAGATGCTGGTGCATGAACAGGATTGTTTGCTTGAGCAAATGCTTGTAAAGCCCTATTTCCAGCGTAATTAACGAGCCTGTCTTTTTGAATTCTTCCATGCCTTTTGAAATGATATCTGAATATTCCGTTTTTTCCAGCAATTTTGCCAGATTATCCAAGCCATCAGCATTAACTAAATTTGAAATCCACAAATCTTTTGTTTTGTTGTCATAGGGGATAATAAAATTTTTTATTTCCTCTTTCCTGAAATTGTGCTTCTTCAGCCTCAATAGAGTTAAAATATTCAAAATGTCAACTTCCTTGCGCAAAAACTGCCTGAACAGATGGCCTTGTTTCGGGAGCCTTCTTGAAAATTGAATAAGATTAGTGTAATAATTCTTGTCAAGGGAATTTTCTATGCCTGCAAGACTATTTTTTTCCCTGAAATCCTTTAGCGCGCTGTTGAAGTCTGAGAAGCCGATCATCTTTATGCTTTTCAGGATATCTTCAACAGATTCTTTTTTCAAAAGCGACAGCAAAAATTCCCTGTCAAAAGTTCCAGCTCCGGTAATTGACGCCGTAATCATTTTTTCACCGGTGTTTGTGAATTTGCCTCTCAAAATTGTCTTGATATCTTCAATATCCTTTCTTTTTAGGTATTTTCCAACAAGCTCCCCTATCTCCGGAGAGGAAATCCTCAATAATTTTTGGAAGCTCTCTGCAAGGCTTCTGTTTAGCGCAAGCTCAATCAAATCCGCCCCTGAATATTGATTTGCCAGCTCATTTATCTCTTTCCTGTAAGTAGAGTCCTGCAAAAATTTTGCAATCTCGCTGAAGCTCATCTTCATCATTTTTTGATAGTCATCCCTCTTGAAAAGGAGAGACCTCATTACAACTGTCCTTACATAGGCATAAGGATAAAATCCAAGCTTTATTTTTTCAGGCTCTTTTAACTGCTGTTTCATTGCCATTTTTAACTGAATAATAATTTGCTTATGTTCTGCAGCTCGGCTTCTTTTACGCTTTCAAGCAGAGTCTCAAAACTGTAATTGACTCTTATTGTTTTTTCCCTGTTCTCCGCGATTATGCCTCCAAGCATTTCCGTGACTATTGTTTCTGTTCCTTTGATAAATTTCACATCTTTTTTGCTGCAATAGATGTACGCAACATCAAGCTCTTTTTTTGACCTGTCAAGCAGTTTTTTTATGCAAGCTTCCCTGCTCCTGTCATCGAGAGCTTCAAGCCTTTTTCTTGATTCTGCAATCACATTCTCTATGGCCTGCTTCTTGGCATCCAGCACAATTTTTCGGCTGTCAAGCTCTGAGGATGCAAGCTCCTGCCGTTTTATCGTATCCGTGAGCTTCTTTGTCTCCGCGTCGCTTTTTGCCTTCATTTCTTCCGCCCTGGCTTCCGCTTCCTTCATTATTCTGCCGGCTTCTTTTCGGGCTTCAGCTAGCATAGAGTTAAACTGCTCCTTGGCACTCCTAATTACTTCTTCCTTTACTGAGTCCAGTCCCATTTTAGCTTATTTTGCTAAGTTCAATATCAGTATAGCGACGACCAATCCAAAGATGACTATTGTCTCTGGAATAACCGTAAGCACAAGGCCCTTGCCGAACAATTCTTCTTTTTCTGCCATTGCGCCCACTGCCGCTACACCTATATCTTTTTCTGCAATAGCTGCTGCAATCGCACTCAAGCCGATAGCGGCTCCTGATGCAAGTGCAATCAATCCCGTTGATATATCTGCTGCCATTTTTTACCTCCGAATATTTTAATATGAGGAAGTTCCGAAAATATTTTTATTTTCGATACCTCCTAATTTGTTATTTTATTTTGATGTTTACTATTTGATTTTAAATAAATTTTTTATTTTCTGTTGCTGTTAATTTTGTTTTCGCTAATGATTATTTATCATTGATTTTTTGTTAATATGCTGCATTGCCAAAATTTTTATTCTTCATCCCTCATTCCGAACGGCTGGTACTTTTTTCCTCCGCCTGAAAAGAATTTTGAAAAAAACTCAACATAGTGCAGCCGCAGTGAGTGCAAAAAGCTTCCAAGCAGGCCGAGCATAATATTAATTATGTGCCCTATTATTAAAACAAGCACCCCAATCAAAACAAAAATTCCTCCTTTGTGAATCATTTCTTTTGATGAATCATTGATAATTACCGCCAAAACGACTGAAGCCAATCCGATTGCCATAAGCCTTGCATAGGACAAAATATTTGTGAAGATGCTGGGCAGCTCCATAATTCCCTTTACGCCTTCTCCTTTGAATAACATCAGGACAGATGCTGCCAAAAAGACTGCTCCAATCCACCATGAAATTGAGATTATCTGCATCAGCGATAAGGCCAGCATTGCAACTCCAATCTCGAGCACAATCCAGCTTGCTTTTTCGTAAATTGCCATCATTAACCCATGGCGCCTGTAGACGTTTATAAAACCTACAATCAATCCAATGTTGACGTGGATTACTCCAATTCCAAGCACTATATACAGCATTTTGAACATTTCCTTCTCCCTGCTGATAAGCGGATGCATAAACTCAAACCCAAAAAATTCCCCAAATATAAATCCAAAAACCATAGAGACTGCTGACGCCAAAATAAGCACGTTAAAGAAGCCTTTTGCTTTGGGCATCATTTTCTTCAGGACAAAAAATAAAATCAGGCTTGTAAGCCCGTAGCCGACATCCCCGAGCATTATGCCAAAGAAAATTGGAAAAGTGAGGAAAATGAAAAATGTCGGATCTATTTCACCGTAAGCCGGCATGCTGTAGAGGTTCATAAAAAATTCAAATGGCCTTACAACGTTTGAATGCTTCAGCTTGACAGGCGCTTTTGAATTCTTTTTTGCAGGCTCGAACTCTATGAACAGCTTTCCCTTGGCTGCTTTATTCAAATTGTCTATTGATTTGTGCAAATCGGCGCTCGGAATCCATCCTTTTATCAGGAAGCTTGTCGAAGTTGAAGCAAATTTTAACGGCGCCTCGGCCTTTTCAAGCTGGCTGCTTAGGAACAGCTCGGACGCTATAAGAAAATCCCTGTATTGCTTTCCAAGCCCGGAAATATCCGACTGCAATTTTTCCTTTTGCTTCTGAAGGCTTTCGGTTTCCGCCTCTATTTTTTTTAAGTTTGACGCGGCATTTCCCTTTAATCCGCCCAGGTTTGCAAAAGCAACCTGTGAAAACCCGTTTTTTTGCAGAACGCTGCTTGCATCATCTTTGTTTTTTGCATCAATGAAAAGCACTATAAAATTGCCGTTATTGCCAGCGGCGCCAAGAAGCATGAAATTTTCCGTTAATTTTGAAATCTGCCCCCTTAATCCGGCTGCGCCATTTTTCCCCCTGACAAAGCCAGTAAAACAGGCAAGTGACTTGTAATTTGTGAAATTTTCCAGATTTATGCTGATATCTTCCAAAAGCTCCAATTCTTTCTTTACGCTGTCATTTTTTGACAGGGAGGATTCAATCCTTTTTATCTCTTCAAGATTTGAATTCAATTCTTCGCTTATTTTTTTAACATTTGAATCTATTTCCAGCATTCCTTTCTTGAGATCGAATTTGGCGGCCTCTTTTTTTATGCTCAGAGCAGACATCAATGACCTTACTTTAACCAGAGTTTCAGAAAGTTTTGGAGCGCTTTCAAGAGGGGTGCCTATATCCGCATGCTCGCTTCTGGAGTAATCGACAATGTGCAGAACTTTTAAATCGTGCAATTCTTTGATTACACTTTCCTGTATGCTTTTAGGGCCAGCAATCAGAACGCTGGACATTTCGTAAGGACTCGGCATCTAAACCATCTCCTCAAATTTTTTCATGACAAGCTCAACTGCCTTTCCGGAGTTTTTGTCCGCTTTTGACTTAAGCTGCTTTGCAAGAGTCTTGCCTTCAGCGAGCTTCTCTTCATTCAGAAGCTTTACCTTATCCCTGAATTCCATTACTTTTTTTTCCTGTAATTTTTTAATCTCTTCGGTTCTCTGTGAAAGAAGATTGGAAGCATCTATTCTGGCCTGGTGAGTTATTGAATCCTGCTCGGATTTTGCCTTTTCAAGAATTTCTTCCGCCTTTTTTTCAGATTCCTTAATCTCGCTCAGGACAGCGATTTCTCTCTGAGAATCGTCTCCTCCCTCGTGTGATTTATGCGCACTCATTCAACAACCCCTATTCTACAAGGTTCTTCTGTTAGCCTTAATAACGTGAGCTATTTAGTATATGAAAAACACTTGTAGTATGAAAGATATTTATATGTTTAGTATTTAAAACATGTAGTATACCTGTTTCCTATGGCTCATTTGGGTTTAATTTATGTTTAACAAGGAAATACTTCCTTGATGAATTTTAGCCAATTTTCCGATTATATGACCTATTTTGCTATTTTTATATGCGGGCTAATAATTGGCCGCCTTTCGATGGCAATACAATATGCAATTATGAAGCCCAAATCAAAGTGATTATTTCTCTATTTCTTTTGTGATTGCCCAGTCTGTGACAACTTCTGCGATTGTAGTCAGTGAAAGCCTCATTCTTTCCTTGTCATAGCTTTTGATGTCTTTGACTTCAAAGCTCTTTATTTTGCTGACTTTTTTGATGAACTGCAGCGCCGTTTTATGATTTAGTGTGCCGGTATTTTCAATTATGGACTGCAGTTGGTCTATGACTTCATAGATTGAATTCAAAAATTCAGTTTCCTTGCTGCTTACCTGGATTAAATGGTCCACCATTCTTTCAAGGTCTTTTGAAATCAGCGATATGTAATACAAATCTATCGTTTTGGACTTGGTTGTTCTTTCAAATGTCAGCGAGCTTATTATTGATTTATCTATGAGCATCTTGCTCCTGTCAATCTCGTCTTCATACCTTTCAATCAAGTCCTCGTCATAGCTGTTCTGCATCACGACAATCATATTTTTTATTTTTCTCGCCATTGTTTTCAGCAGCGATTCGGGGTCGCTTATCGAGATAGAGCCGTGGCAGGTAATCTGCTTTTTGTCAATTTCAACGGACTCCAGGCTGATTAATCTTTTCTGGTTCAGTAATTTTGTATAATCCAGCTCCTTTTCAAAATTTATTTCAAAAGAGCCGACCGGATTGATGTAACATGCCACAACCAGCTTATGGATTATTTCCTGGTCATCTTCAGAAATATTGAATTTCAAATGTTTTGGCTTCTTTTCCGTAATCTGCGGCGAGACAACCAAAGTTCCGTCGCTGGACTGCTCAATGCTGACTTTTGATTTTGAGCCCAGCTTGTGCTCCCTGCACCATGATGTCGGAAGATAAAGGTAATGCATATCTCCTGTTTTCTGCACGTTGCGTATTTCCATGGTATTTAGCAAGTAAATAGCAGGTATATATAAATATTATTGTTCAAGAATTCCATAACATATCAAAATAGTTTAGGTGAGATTTTGCTATTTCCTTATTTTGTATTTTGATTGC
>JBBSWR010000151.1:0-14005 GCA_038046185.1 Nanobdellota archaeon | reverse complement strand
AGAAATACATTGAAGACGGAAATTTAGGCGGAAAAGGCTCTGAAGCCCACAAAGCGGCTGTTACCGGAGACACAGTTGGCGACCCAACCAAAGATACTGCGGGGCCGTCATTGCACGTTTTGATTAAATTATTGAGCACTATCACTTTAGTTTTGGTGCCGTTGTTTCTTTGAGAAGAAATATTTCTTAGGAATTCATGAAAAATTATTATACAAACTTTTGGTAAAACCCTACTCGTAAGCGAAATCATGATGCTTAAATTTCCAGAAGATAACTTCATCACCTTTAATCTCAAAAACTATTACAAAAGAACCAACATGAGCAGATCTCTTCCCTTTCAACTCATACTTTTTGATAGGATAATGCTCCGGATTTTCCAAAATTTCGTCAATTTTTTTGTGCAGCCTTTCCAGCAGAACTTTATCCTTTTTGATATCTTTAACATCATTTAAGAAAGGTTTAGTTGATATTTCCTTATAAGCCATCTTTATTACAAAGAATCAAAAAGTTTCCTTCTTTCTTCAGAACTCTCAACTCTTACAAAATCTCCTCTCTTGTAAGCTTCTTCACTTTCTTTAATTTCCTTAATGAACTGCTCAGAGAATTTTTCTTCAAAATCAGACTCAATGATATGTTTACATTTAACTAAAAGTTCATATTCTTCCTTAGGTATTGTTATTGTTTCTTTTGCCATTTTAATGACTTTAAAGACTAACTTCTTTAAATATCTTTCTCTTGGTTCTGCCAAATGTACGCGGAGAATGATTTGGGTGGCAAACCTTTAAATTCTTATAACAAATTTTTAATCACAATGCCCAAAAAGAAATATTTCAAAAAACCCGCAAAGCAGGTCCAGATTGCAAAGAGGCGAATCAGATTTCTGTTTAACGAAGCCAAAGAATCTTTGAAAAAAGATGCGAAGCTTTCAGCCAAATATGTTAAATTGGCCAGAAGGCTGGCGATGAAATACAAGATAAAGCTGCCTTCAGAGCTGAAGAAAAGATTCTGCAAGAGCTGCAATTCTTACCTTATTCCCGGAGTTAATTGCAGGGTTAGAATCCATAAAAGCAGAGTAATATACTACTGCCTTAGCTGTAACAACTATAATAGGCATCCCATAAAGTAAACATTACTTTCTATAATGAAAATAAATCACTGATACTTTACTGGGCGAAAGCCTTATATATTAGTTATATCACTGCAAAGTAATAACAAGTTTGGGGTGGAGTATAATATGTGTGTATTTTGTGATTCAGGATTAACCGGAAAGCTTGAAGGGGCAGCGCCTTATGAAAATGTTAATGACAGTTATAACAGCAATGCCGCTTCATCATACAGTTCAAATATAAACTATTAATTATGGTGATTTTTTTATGGAAGCAGATGAACTATTTTTGGACGAGGACATGGAACAGATTGAATCTATGAGGGATTCAAGGAAGAAAATGAAAGAAAAAGACTTTGCTAAATTATTAAATAAGAAAGACCTTTCTACGTTTGAAATGGACGAGATATTCTGCGAGTAATTATTTTCAATGGCAATGCAAAACACACCGGATACAAGGCTGAGCAGAAGGCAATTTGGCCAGGCTGCTGCCGTTGGAACTGCAGCCTTAGCTTTAGGTTCTCTTACAGCATGTAATTCCAGCAAGCCAAAGTCCCTAGTGGAAAGAATAAGGGAGTTTAGGCGCATTGAAACTTACCCTTCAATAAGTGAATACTCACCCAGGGAGGGAATTTCTCCGGTAAGTGCAGGCAAGGATATTTCTGAGTTGCTTCAAAGAGAAGACATTAGAAACTATATATCCTTTTTTTCAAAGCAGAATAATGTCCCTGCCTATCTTTTAGCCGCGATAATCGCAGAAGAAAATACCCATGCTGGGGCAGTTTATGGGCTTCTTCATGGGATTGGTGAAAGATTCAAGTTAAAATTAGGTGGAGACACATCTCTCGGGATTGCAAATGTAAAATTAAGCACAGCAGCTTATTATTTGAAAAAAATAGGCAAGCCTTCAAACGAAGCATTTAACAGATTATCCGCAGCAGAAAAAAAGGAAATTTCAGATTTTCTGATGGTGCCACGCAATAACCTATCAATTGCCGCGATGTATGCTGAAGATTTAATGAAATCATTTGTTGCATGGAATGACAAAAATTTGAATGGGGGGGTTAGTATAACCAAAGAAGAGGCGCCTATCAATCCCATAGCTCTTTTACAAGTTGCAAATGGATATTCTGGAGGAGAAGTTCTATTGGACAAATCTCCAAATGACAAGGCGAAGAGAGTCATTTCAATGATTGCAGGAAATCCATTTATAATGCAGGCTTATGGAAGTGAATACAATACGCTTCTGGCTCAGTCAAGGGAAGGCAAAAAAGTTTCAAATGAATATTCATCAAGACTATCTGGAATAAAAACCTTGTTTGATGATTCTGTTGACCCAAGAACAGCTAATCAGTTTAGGCATGCATACCAAAATCTCCTGGAAGCAAATCGGGCTTCATTAAGCCTCGCGGAAGATGCAACATCAAAGAAAATGGATGATTGGACAGGAGCATTCCTGGATTATGCAGCTTACTCTCAGGCAAGGGCAGGTTATCTGTCTAAGTATGCAGTTCAATTTGGAGTTAATCTATTTGATAATAAGGGGGTAACTAATAATTTGGAGCTGGCAACATCTCATTACAATCAGTCTTTGGAGCTGTACAGCGAAATGCAGAAGAGGGGCTTTAAGCCGGAATCATTTTTTGTCAGTTTGAAAGGAGTTCCCCGTCAGATGCCTTCAAGAGAGGATATACAATCTGTCTTGGCAGATATTCGCAGAAAAGCGCAATAGATTTAAAATCTAAGGCTAATTAACTTTATAGAATATGGATCCATACGACCTCGAGTTAAGCAAAGTAATTGAAAGAATCAACAAAGACAATTCTAAAATGGTTTGCGTCCAGCTGCCTGATGGGCTGAAACCGCGTGCAAAAGAAATACAGGAAGCCATAGAAAAAAATACAAAAGCTTCCGCAATCATCTGGATGGGCTCCTGTTACGGAGCTTGTGATGTTCCTTTGCAGGTTGAAAGAATTGGCGTAGATTTATTGATTCAGTGGGGCCACTCAACTTGGAGAGGCACCTGGCATTAACTTATTTTTTATATTTACATTCTACTTCGCACTTTCTAAAATAATATTCATAGGTGGGTGGAGGGCTATCTGATGCACTTTTAGTGCAATTAGCCATTCCCTCCCTTAAAATTATTATAATATAAAATTTCAACAAAACTAATATAAACCAATAAATTTCTCTTCATTTTATGAAAACTTATTTTGCAGTTACCGGAATTGTAAGGCACAAGAATAAAATCCTGATTCTTAAAAAATCCCCTAAAGATTGGAACTATCCGAACAAGTGGAGCTTCTGCTCCGGCTATGTGAAGGAATTTGAGGCTGCGGAAGACACTGCTTTAAGGGAAATAAAGGAAGAAACTGGGTTAAGTGCAAAAATCCTCAGGAAAGGAACCCTATTTGAGATTAAAGACAATAAAAAGGGAAAAATATGGGTAGTAACACCTTTCCTTTGCAAGGTAAATTCAGATAAAGTAAAACTCGACCATGAAAATACTGAATTCAGATGGATAGACTTCAAGGACATAAAAAAATATGACACAGTCCCGGGATTAAAGAAAGATTTAAAAGTTCTGGGATTAGATTAACTAATATGGCAAAACCGAAAATATTTTTAGGCACGGACCACGCGGGTTTTGAGCTGAAGGAAGAGGTTAAGTCATACCTTAGAAAGCTCGGCTACGAAGTTGAGGACCGTGGCGCTTTCAAGCTTGATCCCGAAGATGACTATCTGGATTTTATTTCCGCCGCAGCAATGGAAGTTGCAAAAAATCCATTGAATAAAGGAATAATATTCGGGGGCTCGGGCCAGGGCGAAGCCATTGTCGCCAACAAGATAAAAGGAATAAGGGCGGCAGTTTTTAACAGCGACAATCCGGAGATTGCGAAATTGTCAAGGCTGCATAACGATGCAAACATTCTTTCAATCGGCGCAAGGTTTGTTTCCAAGGAAACCGTGTTCAAGGCGGTAAAATTATGGCTTGATACGGATTTCAGCAGCGAACCCCGCCATAAAAGAAGATTAAAGAAGATAGAAGATTTGGAGAAGAAATTATTTAGATAAGATGGAATTCATAAATTATTTTTTTGCTTCTTTGGTGTCGTTTTTTGGATTGTTAATCGGAATTATTTTAATCAGCATTGCCCCAGAAGAGCAGAAGCCGCTGTCAAAATACTTTGATTTGATAAGGAAACTTTTATTATTGCTTATTTTTGTTTTTTTGATGTTTTATTTTTTCAACAGGGCATTTTATCTTTTGATACTATTTTTATATCTTATTTTTGCGGCTGTTATAGAATATAGGATTAAGGATTTATTCAGAAAATCAATGTTAAACTACATACTTCTTGGGATACTGTTTTATGTCAGCCAAAATAATATTAACTTGTTTGTTATAGAATCAAGCCTGATTTTATTGTATGGAATATTGACAGCATCACTCCTTTATGACAGGAAATTAAAAAACTATTTTAACTTATTATTTTATAATTTTGGATTCCTGATAATTGCGAATACTCTTTATTTTCTTTAATTCACTCCGATTACTTTTATCTTGAACGTAAGTTCTTTTCCGGCTAATGGGTGATTTAAGTCTATCACAACAACATCACTCTTCACTTCGCTGACAACAGCCGGTATGGTTTGATTATCCGGCCCTTTCAGGATTAATCTTCCTCCTGCTTCTATTTTCATTTCAGCAGGAAATTTGTCCCTTGGAAACTCAAGCATGAGTTCCTTTTGCTGCAATCCATAAGCGTCTTCGGGCTTGATTTTGAATGTTTTTTCTTCATCTAACTTCATTTCCTTAACTCCCTCTTCAAATCCTTTGATTATTCCGCCTTCCCCTATTGTGAATTCCAACGGTTCCTTTCCTTCGCTTGAGTCAAAGATTGTTCCGTCATCCAATGTTCCTGTGTAATGGACTTTTACTTTATCTCCTTGTTTCATATTGATTGACCTCGTGATAATTTTTCAGGAAGAAAATTAATTTAGGTATTTAAGGGTTGCGGGTTACAAATTATTAGAAATATAATCAAAATCTTCCTTTGGTATTGGAAGAATAGAAACTTGGAAGTATATGTTCCATGTTCTTCCTTTATCAGCAATAAAAATTATATTATCTATGGGATTTGGATGATTATGTTCAGCTTTCCCATTTTTTACTTCTGTTGAAAAGGTTATATGTAACCTTCCTTCTTTTATTATTTTCAATTTTATCCTGTAAGGGAATAAGAAAGGCTTTCCATTTTTAGTCCAATTTATATTTTTTTCATCGTAATAAAAATCACTATCAATCTCAACTTCTGCTACAAAATCTCCACCATGAGAATAAACCATTGCTTTATCTCCTTTTTTAATAAAATTTTTTAATGTGATAAAGTACCTATAATCAAAACCAAATACATTATTGTCTTTGCAAACTTTCCAATTTTCTTTAGATGTTACTAAACACCAATATTTCATAAAAATTCTCCTTTTTTGAATAATCCTTGTTTTATTATTTCATCCGCTGCTTCCTCAGAAATTCTTTTACCATTTCTTTCCATCTTTGGAAAACGAATTACATCAGCAAAAACTTCTTTTTGATTTTTTCCTTCACCTTCTATTGACGATGTATAAATCCAATTAGTAAAAGGTTTAAAATTAGCAATAAAATAATAAGATATTTTATCATCCTTACCTATCAATTTATTTGTAGTTGCCCCAGATATTTTTATGGCTAATTCTTCAATCGAATCTGCCCCGCATAAATTACCAAATTTATTCCATAAATCATTTACTGTACATGTTCTTACTTCTTCAACGACCCCATAACCACTAATGTATCTATCTTTTTGTCCAATGCCGCATAAGAACAAAAACTTTGAATCATTTTGTAAATGTATCAATCTATTTGTCCAGAAAACTACTTTATCATGTTTTTTATCAATGTGATAATCAAACCAATCATCTGAGGTCAATCCTATAAAAGCTTCCATTTTTTACCTAATATTATCACTTTCTTTTAAAACTTCCTTCCCCCCTACAACCACTTTCCCAGTAATTGACCTTAACATATGCCCAATAATCTCTAAATCATAAAACTTCTTTAGTTCCAACCTTCCTTTCACGCCGACAATCAATGGATAGGTTCCGAACTGCCTGCAGAATGTTGTGTTGCCGTCATAAATCTCAGCATAGCAATTGGTTAATACTGTGCCGGATGGGACTACTCTCTGCAGCATTGGCCAGTCTATTTTCTGCCTAATCTCGTTTCGCCATTTCCAATAATATTTTTTATTCTTCCTAAGAAATTTATCTTTTCCTTCAGCAAACAAAGAAGTTCCTTCAAATATTGCAACTTGACGAATGTTAATACGCCGCAGCATTAATCCTTCATCATAAACTTTAGAAAGCCATTTCATATTTTCTTCATGCGTTTTTTTGGTTTCATTTCTCAAGCCAAATATTATATTGATGCCGGGAAGGAATTTAGGCATTCCGTCAGAACCGCGTTCAGCTCCAAACTGATTTAAAATCTTAATTGCTTCATAAGCGACAGTAGGGGAAGTATTCAGAGTATTTGCCTTTACAACTTCCATGTCAAAAGATTCAACGCCTAAAGCAGCTATATTGCCGGATGTGCAATACTTAACAATTGCCTTAGTAATCTTAAAATCATTTTTCTTATCTAACACCACCTTCACAGGATTTACATTATCTATATGCAAAACTTTTATTTCAGGGCAATTGGAACGAATATCTTCCAATAATGAAACAGCATAAGGCAAAGTATAGAAGCACGTTTGCTTTCCCAATCTAAAATAGCGGGCGCCTAACTTATAAAACTCCTTAATCTCATCCAAAACATCTTCTTTCTCGCGAAACTCAACTTTATTCTTAAGAGGCTCTGTGCAAAAGGAGCATTTTCCGATATCACATCCGTGCCCGGTTTCAATTTCAATCATCCGAATATTGGGGATTTGTTTAATTATAGAAGCGCCTCTGATAGAATACTCTTTTACATCTTTGTAAAGAAAATTAAACATTTCATACGAAACTTTATCAAATGCAGATAAATCAGCTTTCTCATAAAAGCGACCCCCAAACAGCTGCGTTCCAAAAACAGCAGGCCCCGTTAATATTTTCCTGCAGTTTAAGTCCTGAATCATGGGTATTATTTCATTTAGGGTCCCAGGTATCGCAGAAAGATATTTTCCTGGAACATGGACTCCAAGAACAACAATCAAAGTATCTGTTTCCTGTAATATTTCGTGAACATTTTTGTAATTCGCTGTTAAATTGTAAGTTGTAATATCAGTTTTCTGCGACTTTCGGGTTTCATGAATTATGCCGTTAAACTTCTTCCACAATCTCAAATCGTCTATAGTAAGGTAATTGACTTCTTCACCTAAATATCCAGTAATATACCTTGGATAAGTTCCAAGATAAGGCGGAACTCCAAGCCCTGCAGGCTCGTCTGTGTAGCAGTCTATTATAGTATAAGTCATAGCTAGTAAGCATACATCAGCGTATTAAAAATGTTTTGTGAAATCTTTTTTAAGTAAAGCATTTAAACTCTTATAGCAACCCTCTGAGAGTATGCCCATACTATTATTCACAGCCATATTAGCTTTAGTCACATTAGCAGCCCTTTTTCTCCTTAACTTCTACAGAGATCCAAAAAGAATAATTCCAAAAGGAAATAATATTGTTTCACCGGCGGACGGAAGGGTAATCAGCATTATTGACACATCAGATGATGAAATAAAAGTAAGCAAGGGAATATTAGGAAAAATAAAAACAATGACTAAAGATATTGCAGACAACTGCTACGTCATCTCAATTTTCATGTCGCCGTTGGACGTTCATATCAACCGGGCGCCGATAGAAGGAAGAATAGCATCAATAAAACACACAAAAGGAAAATTTTTCAAGGCGTACGACTTAAGCAAAAGCTTTGAAAACGAAAAGAACGAGATAGTTATAGAAAATAAAACTATTAAAGTTAAAGTAATCCAGATTGCAGGCTTCCTGGCAAGAAGGATTTTATGCTACACCAGCATCAACAAAAAAGTTAATAAAGGCGATAAAATAGGCATGATAGCATTGGGAAGCCAGGCAACAATAATTATTCCAAAAAAAGTGAATTTAAAAATAAAAATAAATGACAAGGTCAGGGCAGGAGAAAGCGTTATTGCTGATTTAAAATGAAAGATTCGCTTATGATGCTGGCAAATTTCCTGAAGAACCCAAAGCAAACCGGGTCCATAGCGCAAAGCTCAAAATTTCTCACACGGGAAATAGTAAAAAATGTGGATTTCAAAAGCTCAAAATGCATAGTTGAATTGGGTCCGGGAATAGGGACTTTCACAAAAGCCGTACTTGAAAAAGCCGGGCCTGACACCAAGATTGTCTGCTTTGAATTAAACAAGACATTCTGCAGCCACCTTAACAGGAATTTTAAGGATAAGCGCCTGATAGTGGTTAATGCCGGCGCTGACAAAATAAAAGAGAATCTCAAAAAATTTAATATAAAAGAGGCGGACTGCATAATATCCGGGCTTCCTTTCAGGAACTTTCCGGACAAAGACAAGAAAAAAATATTAAAAGAAATAAAGAATTCGTTAAGCCCTAAAGGCAGGTTTGTACTTTTCCAGTATACAAATAATTTAAGCAAAATGCTGAAATCACATTTCGGAAATGTAAGCAGGAGATTTGTTCCGCTGAACATACCGCCTGCGTTCGTGTATATCTGCGGGAAAAGATTGAAATGAAACTAAGAATTAAAAAAGAAAAAATATTTTTTACTGTAACCTTGCTTAGGTGCATTCTTGCGCTGATTGTGGGATTGTCGCTTCTGCTGGACAGAAGGAATACGGCATTGCTCCTGTTTATACTGACAGCATTCATAGGTTTTCTCGAGAGCCTGGCAGCAAGAAAGCATCCGTCTGCGCTGCGCTCGGTGATTGATTTTTTTGCAGACAAGATTCTTGTAAATCTCACTGCAATAATTTTGGCCGTTAAGGGCGCAATCCCAATATGGGTTGCCCTGATAATACTGGCAAGGGATTTGATTACAATAATAATAGGGACAATTCTGATTTACAAGGACTTAAGAAACCAATTCAAGCCTACTGTGCTCGGCAAAATAAGCTATTTCTTCCAGCTGATGGCTTTGGTGCAGCCGATAATAAGCCTGCAGATTGACTGGTACATGATGGGCACGGCTCTTGCGTTCACCGTGATATCGGGAATATATGCATTAATAAAATCCGAATTCCGGCTGATAAGAAAGAAAAGGGAAGCTGATGATTACAGGATTTTTTCACTTTTGAAATTGGCTGATATATTTACTTTGTTTAATGTGGCGCTTGGGCTGATAAGCATAGTTTTTGCGATGAGCAATAATTTTGACTACGCCGCCTATGTGCTTTTGGTTGCTGTTGCATTTGATTATCTGGACGGAAAAATAGCCGTGACGATGCAGCAGCAGAACTCATTTGGAAAAGAGCTGGATTCGCTTTCCGACACGGTTTCCTTCGGGGTTGCGCCTGCAATATTCGGGTTTAGCCTTATGCAGTACATGGCCGACCTCAAGCATTTTCAGCTGACATTTGGCATAATAGCATTTGCTATTTTTCTATCCTGCGGGGTTTTGAGGCTTGCAAGGTACAACATAATGGATATGAAAGGGATATACCAGGGAATGCCGATAACATTGAATGGGATAATAATACCTGCTGTTTATTTCGTCGGCTCAAGATTTTATCCTTTGGCTTACGTAAAATTTTTCCCTTACATCTATCTTCTGCTGGGAATATTGATGGTGTCCTCGTTAAAAATAAAGAAGCTGTCTTAGGCCTTTTTTCTTGACGATTTAGCTTTAGAAGATTTTTTTGGAATGCTGGCGGCTTTGATTATATATCCAAACATAGTCAGGTAAACCATTACAACTGCGGCTGTCAGGAGGGACACGCCATAAATAAAACTTATTTTATATTCAATGTTTACCAAGATTGCTATAATGGTTACATAAACAAGCACGACGCTTAGCCTTGCCATCAGTGTCACAGGCACGACCTTTAGCTTTTTTGCATAAATCATTTTAATCAGGCCGCTGATTATTGACGGCACAACCAGCAGGATAACCCAGAATAATTCTATTTTATTTTTTATGACAAAAAGCACAAACGTGCATATAATCAAAGTCCAGTCGGTAAAAGAGTCAAAAGCGCTTCCAATCTCGGTCTTCTGGTTCATTAGCCTGGCAGAAATGCCGTCCAGCTTGTCGCTCAGGGTTATTATTGCAAATAGGATTATAGCAACATAAATTTTTGATTTGAGCACATAGTAAATAAAAGGAATGATAAGCAGAAATCTTGCAAGCGTGATGAGATTGGGCAGATTTACGATTTTGTTGCCAGTCAGCTTTTTAATTCTGAACAAATATTCTATTCCGGAAATCACAGTCAGTAAAACCGCTGCCAGCATTATATAATAGCTAAATTTCAGCTCCAGCAGAACTGCTACAATCGCAATGCTCTGCACAACGGTCTTTGCCTTGCCGAAACTGCTTGCAGGGACAATTAATTTTGACGGCAGAAGATAAATGCGGATTGCAGTCAAAACAACTTCTCTCGATATTATGACCGCGGCCATCCATAATTCAACCCCTCTCCCAACCAGAAAAATAAGGGCGGTTGAAATCAAAAACTTGTCGGCAATAGGGTCAATCAGCTTGCCGAAATCAGTCACTTGCCTTTTCTTTCTTGCGATGTAGCCGTCAAAGAAATCTGAAATTGAGAGCATGCCGAAAATGAAAGCGGCGAAAAGATTTCTGTAAGGGATGTTTGCGAGAAGTATCACAACAAACAGGGGGATTAAGCCGATTCTTATGAGAGTTATCTTGTTTGGGATATTGAATTTAAACTTCATAATCCGGTAATTTTACGGCTGCTTAAATAATTTTCTAAAAGATTATTTAAACAGGGTTATTCTTTAATTTGTACAAATATTTCATCACATCAGATGACTGTTTTTTTATACCTTTATTTTTGTTTAAATAAATCAATTTTCCAATATTTATTGTAGAACTGAAAGGGGCATATGAAAATTTTATGCCGATCGGCAGTATCGGGGTGCAGGTTTCCAGAGCAAGCCTGACCGCGCCTGTTTTTGGTTTTTCTGTTCGTTTTTTTCTTTCCAGCCTGCCCTCGGGGAAAATTCCGACTATTTCGCCAGACTTTATAACTTCTTTTGCTTCCCTATAAGCCTGCCTGGGGCTGCGCATTGGAATGACCACTGCCCATTGCTTTGGGATTATATTAAACCACCATACCGGCGTCGCTATAAAATGAACTTTTTTATTTAATTTCTTAATTATGGGGTATAGTACCAACAAATGATCGCGGTTGGTTTCATGGTTTGCAGCTACTATGAATGTTTTCTTGTCAGGGATATTCTCAATGCCTTTGATTTTTTTTGTTAATATCCAGCAGAGAGGATAAATCCACAGTTTTGATATCGGATAAGCCATTTGTCGCTTGCCTCAGTATATATGTTACTTTTTATATCTTAAATTATATCTGAAGGTGTCTTTTCTGATTTGCCCGAAGGCTATCCTGTATAAGGCCGACGCTATGTGCCTGAATGCAACTTTAAATTTTCCTTCATGGTCAAATCTGCGCATGGACAAAGATACTTTTTCACTTTTGATAATTCTGAATTTTCCGTGCTTTGAGCATCTGTTCACGTAGTCAAGATCCTCACCGAGTTTTATGGTTTCATCAAACCCATTCATTTTTTTGTACAGTGATTTCTTGCAAAATATAGAGCATCCCGCGGCATTGGGATAAAAAAACTGAATTAAAAAAATGGTAAAATTATAAATCACAAAAAAAATCCTGTAAGCCGTCTCATTGCTCATGGGATTTATCAGGCATCCCGCGACATCTAATTTTCTGTGTTTGAGTTCATCAGTCACATTTCTTAAAAAATCCGGGCCAAACTGCACATCAGCATCAAAAAATGCCAGGATTTCGCCTTTTGCTATTTCTGCCCCCTTGTTTCTGCCCGCGGCTGGAAAGCCCCCCTTGACGATCCTGCAGCCATATTTTTTTGCTATCAGCCTTGTTTTGTCTGTAGAATCTGCATCTGCTACAATAATCTCATAATTAATATACGTTTGCTGTTTGATGCAACCTAATAACTTTGGAAGGTATTTTTCTTCATTCCATGTCGGTATTATTATGCTCAGCATAGTTATGCAAAACTATTTAAACCATATTTAAAAAGCTTTTGCCATGAATGAAATTATTTTGTTTTTAATGAAATGTATGTATTTTATGCTGCCTGCATACTTTGCCAACATGGCGCCGGTTATAGTTAAAAGAGTGAACTTTCTGGTTTACCCCGTTGATTTTGATAAAAAACTGGGTAACAAGCCTATTTTTGGAAAGAACAAGACCTTCAGGGGGCTGTTTTTTGGGGTTTTGTTTGCAGTTATAATCTCTTATTTGCAGTTCGTGGGCTATAATGCGGAGTTTTTAAGGAGCATCTCTTTTTTCGGCTACGATAATTGGCTGATATTTGGATTTTTGATGGGAACCGGGGCTTTGGTTGGGGACATGATTAAAAGTTTTTTCAAGAGGCGGGCAGGCATAAATCCCGGCAACAAATTTATTCCGTTCGACCAGAGCGATTTTGTTATAGGTGCTTCAATATTCATAATGCCAGTTTTTACATTGACGTGGAAGATATTTTTAACTTCTTTGGTTTTGAGCTTCGTGCTTGACATTTTAGTCAATCATGCTGCTTTCTATCTCAAAATAAGAAACGAGAAATGGTAAAAGATAATTGTTGATTTTTCATACTGCTTTCTGTTAAGTATAATTCTAAAATACAGTAAGTTTAACCTAAAGGTATTTAAATCAAACTTTTATCCTTCTGCACAATGCCCTCGTAGCTTAGCAGGTAAAGCGTCTGACTGTTAACCACCTTTCACTTAGTTCGGAATGTTGGCATCTATCAGAAGATCACCAGTTCGAGTCTGGTCGAGGGCGCTTTCTCCTAAAATTTCCAGCCTTTTCAATATATTTGTTCCAGCAGGCAAATAGCCCAATTTTTTCCATACAAGATATCTTGTGATGTGGTTTTGGGATGTAAATCCCACTTCATTCATCCATTTTTTGAGCTGATTTCTTCCTGAAATTTGAATATAATATGAGTCATGAACTTTGTCATATCTGTAGCTTTTCCTGTAGTTATGCACTATTTTAAAGCCAAGTTCAGTTAAAAGATTTTTTGCATCTTCATATAACGATTTACATCCAGTCTGGAAATTAATCACAGGATAATCATCTGTTTTTGTTCTTTTTTTGAAAGTCAAACTAAAATCTGTATCTGCAAGACCTCTCAAAAATACGCATTTTATTTTTACACTTGCACTTTTTATTATGTCTGGAATGTTAGCATTGGTCTTTGGTCCAAGAGGAAGCTTGCATTGCAAGTGCATGAAATCTACAATAGCTCTTGATCCAATTATTATGTTTAAATTATTACTGTCCTTCCTTATATTGATTTTACATTTGTAGTTAAATAACCTTTTTATTAATGGGCAAATATTTTGTTCATAATGAGAATATTCATTGATTGAGTGCCCATCATAGAAAATAGTCGATTCTACTCCAAATAATCTCTTATACTGCCTCATATGCCCATCCCCTAGGTGGAAACCCATAAGATATGCCAAATCCTTGTCAAGTTCCACTGGAAGAGTTATCTCCCTACCAATATCTATCTTACTAAACTGAATCTTGCTATTATCAAACATCATTTTCATTTTTATAAACCTCCAAAGTTTTTTATTTTTCAAAGACTTTGGAGTCCTCAGAAAAAGGGAAT
>JBBSWR010000150.1:0-1281 GCA_038046185.1 Nanobdellota archaeon | reverse complement strand
CATAATCCATAAAAAGATTGACGACATTTCCGTTGCCGTTGATTTTATTGACCCATCCGGCAAATTTTGGCGCAGTCAACGGAAATTCTTTCCAGCTTTTTTCAGAAAACCTAAATGCAATATCATCTGAAAGCCTATAATTTTTCAAAAGCAATTTTATATTACTCGATCCTTTCGGCCTGTAAACAAAATTCGGGCTTCTCCACTGCAAAATATGGTCGGCGCCTTCCGCCAGCACGGCTTTATATCCCATTTCTTCAGCCGTCTTTGCAGTTTCATTATTATAAATCAGCTCAGTGTTCCTAAAAACTTTTGGCCTGTAATTAAACAATTGCTTCACTTTTTTATTATGCAGCTGAATCTGCTCCTTAAACTCGTCCTTTGAATGGAGGCAGGACAAGGTATGATGATAAGTCTCATCCAGAATCTCGACATTCCCAGTGTCCACCAGCTTTTTGAAACTGTCAATTACTTCGGGCGCAAACCTTTCCAGCTCTTCAAGCACAACCCCGCTCATGCTGTAGGAAACTTTGAACTTTCCATCATTTTTGTTTATCAAGTCCAGGATTGCCTTATTGGCAGGCAGATAGCATTTGCCTGCTATTTTTTTGATTATGGCCTCATTTTTCCGGTCGTCAAAATAATTTGCATGCTTTCCGATTTCAAAAATAGAGTACTTTCTAAGGCGAATCGGCTGATGCACCTGGAAATAAAAACACACGCTTACCATTTTAGTTGTTTTGTTTTAAGGTTATTCTTTAACTTTTTTACTTAATTAATTTTTAGTGGCAGGCAAACACGAACTTTCTTGGTGAAAGTCCTATTCCGAAAGGAAAAATCAGAACTTCGTAGCTGATTTTTCCTCTCCAGTCAGTTTGCCGCCACACGGCTAAAAATTTCAACAACTGGGGTGAGAACTGAGTGCAGAGGATTTTTCCATGCGTAGTGTGGAAAAATCCTTTGCGAATAGCATTTTCTTAAAGAAAATGCGTGTTCGAACCCACAGTTGTTGTTGAAATTTTTATATCATGCTCCTGAATTTAATATTTATTTCTTTTATTTAACCTTTATTTATTAATTGATTGTAAACATCAATGCATTTTTGAGCCGGCGTGTCCCAGTTAAATTTCCTGGATTCTGAATACCCGTTTTCCTTGAGAGCTTCCTGGAGGGGATTGTAGCGCAAGACTGAAATGACCTGGCTGCTTAATTCATCCACATCCCAGAAATCCACCTTAAGGCAGTGGTTTATAACTTCTGAAACTCCGCTTTGCTTCGAGA
>JBBSWR010000149.1:0-9909 GCA_038046185.1 Nanobdellota archaeon | reverse complement strand
GGCACAACAAAAAACCAGTTCTTGGTGTCCTTGCAGTTATAAATATAATCAGGAAATTTTTTCTTGAACTGTCCGACGTAAGACTTGAGCTTTTCCTTGTCTGCGAACAAGTTGAACCTAATCAGGCATTTTTCAAATAAAAACCTGTACTTCAGGCCGCTGCCTTCCAGTGCATTTTTCGATATGTATTTAGGCTTGACTATGACATAGCCATCGGGATGCTCATTTGAGTACGATTTGCACTGAAACCCGTCCACCGTGTCCAGCAATATTGATTCGTAAAAATGCATGTAAACCACCTGAAACGTATACTCTACGTATTAGTTCATCCTATTTAAATTTAACTTATAGGAAATAATTTTAATTTTCGCGTATATTTATTAGTGTTTATTTTAAATTCTTAAGAATTTCATTTAACTTTTCTGACAATATTTTCCAGTCAAAGTTTTTTGTATCTTCGCTGTAATCAGGCCTTGAATTGTTCTCTAGCTTTAGCATTATCTTCTCGCTTAATTCCTCGGCGTTATCCGGAGTTGCCAGGCTTCCGTTGTATTTTTTGAGCATTAATGAAACGTCCCCGATGTCAGTTGCGACAATATGGACATTGCAGGCCATGTATTCTGCTAGCTTGTACGGGAAGCAGTATTTTGTGAATTCATTTACAGTGTTGGGGACGACAGCAACATCAGAGCTGTTAATTCCCAAAACAACATCTTCTCTTTTTGGAAAAGCTCTGAAAATTATGTTTTTTTGCTTTATGTTGATTTCTTTTTCAATCTCCCCGCTTAATAAAAGATAAGTGTCAGGGAAATCCTGCCTCAATTTATTGAACGCTTCAAGTAAAATGTTCGCGCCCTTTAATTTCTCAAGATGGCCTATGTATACAATAATTTTCGATTTTAGCGGCAGTTTTAGTTTTTTCCTCGCTTTTTCCTTATCAATTGGCTTGAATAAGTTCAGCTCAATCCCGTTTTGAATGACATAAGTTGGCTTTTTTCTTGTATTTGAAATATAATCTTTCAGTGTCTCGCTTACTGCCAGGACAACATCTGCTCCCTCAACAGCTTTTTTGTGCAGGTTTGGGACAAAATGAAATTTGTACGTGTCATAAGTTTCAAAATTATCCTGCAGGTCATAGATTAAAGGGATATTGAATTTTTTTGAAAGATGGTTGCCCAGAGCGCCGATTAGCGGGTCAGAAGTTGCAACAATTGCATCATAATTTTCTTTTTTAATTAATTTTTTAGCCCGATTAAGAAAATTAAATATAGAGAAGAATGAAACCGGCACAACAAAGAAACTCATGCCGTTTCGCTTAACAACTTTAGACTCTTTTTTTGTATAGTCCGGGCACAGGAAATCAATCTGGTGCTCTTTTGTTAAATTTTCAAACAATCTTATCTGGCGCCCGAAACCGCTGAGAACCATATCTTTATTGGCTCCAAAGCGCTTCATTATGACTAGAATTTTCATTTTTGGAATTTTATGTTTTGTTTTTGAATTTTATTCATCAACGGCTTATCCCGCGACTCAGTTTCTGCAAATAAGATGCGGGTACTCCGCGTGGTTCTACATTCACTTCTGATAATTATTTTTATACCACTCAATAGTTTCTTTCAAACCCTGGTCGATTGTATATTTTGGCTGCCATTTTAGAATTTTTTTTACTTTGCCTATTGCAAGGTACTGCCTGTCTATCTCGTTTTTTGCTTCTCCCAGAATTTTTGGCTTTACGCTTTTTCCCATTAATTTTATTATTTTACTGTATAACTCAATGACGCTGATTGGCTTGGAAGTTCCAAAATTAAATGCCTGGCCGACAATTTCTTTCCTGTGCAAATTTTCTGCCAAAGTTAAATATGCGCTTACAGCATCCTTGACGTACATATAATCCCTCTCTGGGGTTCCGTCGCTTCTGATTACCGGCTGCTCTCCCCGCAGAACGGTTGTTATTACATCCGGAATTATTCTGCTCATGTTCATGTCTGCCGGGCCGTAGGTGTTCGCATTTCTTGTAATCGCCAAGGGAATATTGTAAGTCATGTAATAGCATCTCGCAAGGATTTCAGCGCATGCTTTTGATGCATCATAAGGGTAATATCCGTTTAACGGCGATTCTTCGGTGTAAGGCAGTTTTTTCTGCTGCCCATATGCTTTATCAGAAGATGCAACAATTAATCCTTTGGCTGTTTTTGACAATCTGCACGCTTCGAGAATATTCCACGTGCCTTTTATGTTTGATTCAAATGTGGATAATGGGCTGCGGTTTGCAGGACCGACTATAGCCTGCGCCGCGATGTGAAAAATAAATTCAACATCGTATTCATTTATCGTTCTTTCACAATCATGAAAATTTACCAGATCGCCGTGGATGATATTCACTTTATTTCTTAAATTCAGAACGTCCAAATTGCTTGTTTTCTTGACATCTCGTACAATTGTTGTTACATTTGTTCCTTTGTCAACTAAGGCTTTTGCAATATGGCTTCCTATAAAACCGTCTGCTCCTGTAACCAATACATTCATTCCTTTCCAGTTCATTTTAGCCATTTCATTTCTCCTTTATTATAGATCTCGTTGAGTTCTATGACATCTTTTAAGGTGTTCATTGACTTCCAAAAACCTTTGTGCTTGAATGCTGCAATTTGCTTTGATTTTGCAGCTTTCCTTAAAACATCTTTTTCTAAGTCATAACCTTTTTTCATGTATTTGAAAATTTTCTTGCTGAATATGTAAAAGCCGCCGTTCATGAAATATTCCAATTTTGGCTTTTCCTTGAAGCCAATGACTTCATTTTTTTTGCTTAATTCTAAAATTCCGAATGGGGATTCCAAATTGACGGCTGTCAGTGTCACAATTTTTTTATTTTTCTTGTGAAACTCACTTAATTTATTTATATCAACATCGCTTAAATCATCGCCATATGTAACAAAAAAATTATCGCCTTTGATCAAATGCCTTACTTTCTGTATTCTTTCTGATTTGTTTGTATCAATTCCGGTGTCAACGAACTGAATCTTTACTTCTTTTTCATCCTTGAAGTATTCTTTTATTTTTTCTCCCTTGTACCCCAGGCAGAAAATAAATTCCTTATGGCCGTAAGACTTGTACATCTGCACTATGCGCCACAAAATCGGCTTGTGGCCTACATTAATCAAGGACTTTGGAATTTCTTCAGTATACTCACTCAATCTGGTGCCCTTCCCCCCGCACAGCACAATAACTTGCATATCAATCAAGGTTAGAATTCAGTTTAAAAAGATTGCTATACCGAGCTTTACTTTTTCTTAGCTACAACAAAATAATAAGTCGGAAATCTTCTTGTTATGTCCAATACATCAAGAATGCTGAATAATTGTGCAATAATGTAAAATGGCCACAGGATATAAGTTAAGATTTGAATAAACTTCCTAATTTCCTTTGGAAACAATAACGGAATCCCTTTGATTAATGAGTGTAACATGACTGCAGGCAAATTAAAAATGCCGCCGATTGTTTCAATTCTTTCAATCCTAAAATCATTTTCCAGCAAAGTTCTCAATCCATATTCTGTAAATCTGTATTTGTCATCCGGTGCGTCGTGGATCGGATAAAAAAATGGCACTATCAGAATTAATTTCCCGTCTTTTTTCAGAATATTGTGGACTGATTTTACAACATTAAACGGATTTTTGAAATAATAAAAAGAATTTACCGAAACCACTTTGTCAAAGGAATTCGGCCTGAAAGGAAGCTTATCGGCGTCAGAAACTAAATGTGTTTTTGAAGTTTTGTTTATATCAAGGCAAAAAATTTTTCCTTCAATATCTTCCTGATAATAGGGATTTGAGCCGCAGCCCAAATCGAGGATTTTATCTGATCTGTTGGCAAATGATTTATTAATTAATCTTTTTATCTTTCCTTTTATCAAAAAAAATTCCCCTATCATTTTCTTGCCTTTACAACGATATAATGGCTGTGGTAAACATCTATTTTGGATAATTGTTTGGAAATAAAAGGGGGGAATGGATAATAACCAAATCCCTTTAACTCTTCAATTTTAAAATCAAAATCTTTCAGCAAGCCAATTAGTGCTTTTGTCGTCATCACTTTTACGTGATCCAGTGTTTCAGACTCCTCCGAAAAAACCTTTTTCATTCTGGCCTTGTTTAGCTCTTTTACAATGCCGCAGTCAGATTTATAGTCGGGCTTTATTGTGGGGCCGGAAAATGGCTGGATTCCTATAAATAAAGCAAAGACATTATGCCAGCTTGCAAGATTTGGGGTTCCGATGATTACATACCCCTCTTTTTTTAGTATCCTGTAAAGCTCTGAAACAAAAAGCCGCACATTGACTAAATGCTCTATAACATGATAAACTATTATGACATCAAAAGTATGGCCATTATAAGGCAATTTTTTGTTCAAATCAGCAATCTTGACTTTGATACCATTTTTTTGAGCTTCTTTTCCCTTGTTTTTATTCAGCTCAATTCCGTGCAGGAATTTTGTTCCGATAATTCTGCCAAATTTTTTTGTGTTGATGCCGCCCCAGCAGCCGCAGTCAAGCAAAACTGCCTTATTATCCGGCTCAAGCATAGACTCGGCAGCTATGCCTGAATTTTTTGCAGTATTTTCGTATAGGCTAGAAAAATAGCTTCTTAGCATCAATTATCTGCCCTCAAACATATCAGCCAGCAGCGCAAAAGTCAGCAGCTGAAATCCTACGCTTAGGATTATCACGTCCAGCATCATCAGTGCAAGATGCCCTGCTATTCCGGTCGTAAGGTGCAAATATACCAAGTACACCCCTATTAATAACCCTACTGAGAAAATTAGTGTTCCCATAATTCCAAAAAACTTTAGTGGCTTGTAGTCGCGGTATGTTCTTAGAATGTTTATCCACGCCCTTAGTGCATAGCTGAATGGGTTGCTTATCAATCTGCTTTTATCCTTTCTCTTTGCAAAGTAAATTGGAACTTCTTTTATTTTGAATTTGCCTTTTGCGGCCCTTATTACCTGCTCCTGGGTGTAAGTATGGTCTGACCTTATTATAGCCTTTTTTGCAAAGTCTTTTGTGAATGCTCTGAACCCAGTCTGCGCATCTGAGATTTTTGTCTCCGCAATCTGAGAAATAACTCTTGAGAATGCCCTATTCCCTAGCCTGTTGACAATAGGCATGTATTCTATTTTTCCCATAAATCTGCTTCCCAAAACCAAGTCATAACCCTTATTGACTTCATCAATTAATTTTGGAATTTCACTTGCCTGGTACTGCATGTCAGCATCAATGTGCACAATCACATCTGCACCAAGCTCTAATGATTTTTCTATTTCAGTTCTAAATGTTTCCGCCAACCCATAATTTTTAGGATGAGAATAAACAACTGCTTTTGCGCTCTTTGCAACTTTTGCCGTCTTATCAGTGCTGCCATCATCAAGAACAAGGACTTTGTAATGATATCCCTTATTTTTCATTATTTTATGGATATTGCTAACTAAAATGCCTATAGTTTTCTCTTCATTATAAGCTGGAATAGTGACTACTATTTGCATACCCTAGACTAAAAAAGGATGGTTTAAATATGTTTCTAAAATAAAAAACCAAGCAAAAAGCTTTTAATATGTATTCATTTATTTCACTAAATGGTATACTTTTCGATATTGGTGTTTTTTGCGTTGACATTTTTCTTGGGATATAGTGCAACTTCTTTTGTCAAGAACTCTGAGAATTTCCTTGAAAGAAATCTTATGAGGATGGGGATTGGGATTGCCGGGGTTGCTTTTCTAGGGCTAATACTGAACCTATTAAGGATACCAATAGACTGGAGAATAATCCTCCTTATATCACTTATATTCCCCATCTATAATTTAATAAAAAATAAGCCAAAGTTTTCAATGTCGGCAAAAATAACGAAAGAAACAATATATATCCTTGTAATGATGATTATCTTCTTTGCAAATCTTTATGTATACGCTACAGGGGCATTTGCTTATCCTTATCTGGAAGACGATGATTCATGGAGCCATGCTATCGGGGTAAAATATGTTTCAGTTGAAAAAACCGTATTTGACAAAACTAAATCTATAGGCTATGTGGACCCGTACCCTCCTTCTTATGACGTGTTCCTTGGAATTATTGCACAGACCAACAATTCAATATATTTCACGCTTAAATTCTTCAATGCATTCATTGTTGCATCTTCTGTAATATTTTTTTATTTTTTCTTCAGAAAGCTTTCTAACAGCAGAAATAAGGCGCTCTTTGCGGCGTTTGCATTGTTTTCACTTCCAGCATTTCTGTCTCATTTTATATGGGCAATATCCCTTACAGTGCCACTATATTTTGTTGCATTTTACTGTCTTGAGATGATAAATAAAGATAAGAAGTGGATATTTCCTGCGTCAGCAGTTATTGCAACAACCCTTACAGCCTCTCCGACCCATTCAGCTTATTTTGTGCTTCTTTTGGGAATTTATTTCGTTTCAAAAATTGTCATAGACAGAAAATTTCCAAAACACATGGCAATTGCAATTTTATTAGGAGCATCGCTTTCTTTTTCCCTTTGGTGGGGAATAATGCTGATTAAATACGGGATTGCCGGAACTTTGGATGGGTTGGGATTAAGCTCTAGCTTAATCAAGGAGGCAGGAGTAAGCGCAGCATTCAGGGGAACCGGAGACAGAATCTACAATTTTGACGATTTTTACACTGCGAAGGGAGCAAATATGGTGAACAATCCGATAGGGATAGGGAAACTGCCCCTTGTACTGACTATTGTTTCATTTTTAATATCTTATTTTTACCTTTACAGCTCAAATTCAAAAATAAAGGAAAAATCAAAAATAAAATACTGGATAAACCTGATTTTGATTGCCGCCTCCATTATTTTTATGGTTGTCGGAGTTTTCTACTGGAAGTCCTCTTCAGCTTTAAGCCCATTTTCTCCGGAACAAATGCCTCAGTTGGAAATATTGCTTAAAAATGCGCTGCCTTACATATTCATCGGAGGTATGCTGCTGATAATATCTTTCTGCATGCTTATAAGCACCATGGAGGAAAATAAGAAATGGCTCCTTTTGGGCCTTGCATGGTTTTTATTCACTTTTTATTCTGTAAATGCCTCTATTTATCCTTTGAAAATTTCCCCGTTCAGGGCATGGATGCTTCTTGCAATACCGATAGCAATGCTTTCCTCTGAGGCAGCATTATTCATTTACTCTTTTGCAAAATCTTTGTCCGGAAAATATCCGGCGCTGATTTTGATTGCCCTGCTGTTATTTGGGATTTATTTAACCTCCTTAAAGCAGAAAATAGCTGTAAATACTTCTCCTACATGGCCTGCAGGGGGATTTTGGACATCTTATGAAGAAATAAGCGGATATGTTTGGCTTAAAGATAATCTTGCTCCAAATACAAAAGTTTTTACTTTTACCAACAATGGGCCAATCATAGGGATGGACATGTATACTTGCCATTGGTGCCAGGATGTAAAGGACTATCAAAAAAACGGATTTAACATGAGCGCAGATGACAATTACAACTGGCTTAAGAAAAACAGCTATAGGTACATAACAATTGACGGCCAAACTGCAAAGAAATTCGGCTCAAACCAAACAAACACCAAACTTCAAGAAATGATGGGTTCAGGCAAATTCAAGCAAAGCTTTGGAAATAATGGGATGCTGCTATTGAAAGTAATCTAAATAATATCAAAATCATAATAATTAGTCAAAGCTCCAATTAACAATTTTGTTCTGATAGTCAAAAAATAAAGAAATAATAAATTCGTGTTTCTGCATTCTATTCAAAATAAAATAACATTTGACTGATTCAATCCAATGAAAGCTAACATTAAGAAACAATTATTTTTCTGAGTAAAAATATTTCTTGTTTTTTAATGTAATTATACAGATTAATTCGTCTTAAAATTCCTATTCCTGTATATACTCTATGCCCATCGACAGGCAGATTTCTGCTTTCTTCAACTCTTTGCCCAAATAAGCGGCGTGGTCAAATCTCTTAAACCAAGACTTGTTGTTTTTAGCAGCATAATCAAATATGGCAGTATATAAATCCTGGGCTCGCCTGCCACGAAATTCCTTAAGTATTGTATGGCTATAGTCACAAATGGCTACGCCCACATCGTGCGTATCCATATAAGTTCTGATGAGAACATAACACCCATCGTCAGTTCTAAAGTCCTTGTAGTCATCCCACCTCTTAACGTTAATAACCTCAAAGTCTTCTGCAACTTTTTTATCCTTTACCCATGCAGGTTTGTCTATTGCCATTTCAATATGATATTTAGTCTCTATTTATAATTATTTGCATAGGGAAAATTGTTGGTATTTCAGAATTATACATTATAAGAATCTAATAATCTATATGTGATTATTATATTTTAAATCTCGAAAGCTTTAAATACCGTCTTACAAGAATTATTTCATTATGGTAGATAAAGATACAGTATTGTTGTTTAATCTTGGCGCAAAAAGCTCTTCCGGGTATTTGCCAATGCCACTATTGTCCATTGCAAATTTTTTGATGAAGGGCGGGTTTAAGGCAAAAATCATAGATATGAGGATTTTGTCTGATGAAGAGATTGACAAGGAGCTGCAGCTTGATAATGTCCTTTATGTGGCTCTTGGCGTGAAGACTGGCAAAGAGATTGCAGATGCCATTAAACTTTCAAAGAAGATAAAATCAATGAAAGATATTCTAATGGTATGGGGGGGCTCTCATCCATCTTTTCTTCCTGAACAAACTGCCAGGCATGAGGCTGTTGATGTAGTTGTAAGAGGTGAGGCAGAAGGAACTATGCTGGAGATTGCACAAAGGATATCAGAGAATAAGCCGATAGATGATGTAAAGGGTATAACTTTCAAAAAGGATGGAAAGGTTGTTTCCAATCCCGATAGGCCTTTTTTAGACGTCAATGAGTTCGGGAATTTACCCTATCACCTACTTAATCTCGAAAAATATCCGTTAAAGGACTTTTTTGTATATGAGACTAGCAGAGGGTGCCCTTACAAATGCACTTTTTGCCACAATTTAATATACAACAAAATGAGCTATAGGAGAAAAAGGCCAGAAGTCGTTTTGAACGAGATTGAATATATAATGAAGGCTTTTAACCCAAAATCAATATTCATAACAGATGACAACATTTTTGTCAATAAACAGAGAGTAGAAGATATATGCAAGGGCATAATCGAGAGAAACCTGAAATTTAATTGGTCCGGCTTTTGCAGGGCGGAATATTTCAAGGGTTATGACATGGAATTCCTGCAGCTGCTGAAAAAGAGCGGCTTTACCACTTTCTCAATCGGCGGAGAGTCAGGATCTGATAAAATTCTGGATATGATTAAGAAGGAGGGTACTATTGAGGATATTAGGATTAGCGCCAGAAAATGCTCTGAGGCAGGCATAGACGCAGTTTACAGTTTTATTTGGGGTTTTCCGGGCGAGACGGAAGATGATTTCAAACAGACTGTAGGCATAATCCAGGAATTATGGAAAATGAAGCATATTAAAGTAAATGGCCTGTTTATGCTGATACCTTATCCCGGAACTCCGTTATATCAAACATGCCTTGACAGCGGATATCCAGAGAGAAAATCACTTGAAGAATGGATTGATTTTGGCTGGAATGATAAAAAAGAAGCAGAAAGATTAGTTTGGGTGGACAAAAATTTCAGGA
Organism: Nanobdellota archaeon; assembly: GCA_038046185.1. Taxonomy (GTDB): domain Archaea; phylum Nanobdellota; class Nanobdellia; order Woesearchaeales; family GW2011-AR4. The sequence continues at coordinate 226 of JBBSWR010000149.1, read as the reverse complement.
AAAAGGCTAATGCAATCGGCGAGATTGTCAGGTATATCGCTCACAGAAGCTGGCTGAGAGAAAAAAATAAAAACAGAAAGTTTGGAATGAAATATGTTATCTTAAGTTCATGGAAATTAGTTGACTTGTTTTTATACCCCGCTTTCATGTACAGAATAAAAAATTCCAACCTTAAACTTCCTTTGGACCTAAAGACGTGGATGCTTATCAGAGACAAGTATATAGG
>JBBSWR010000148.1:0-5868 GCA_038046185.1 Nanobdellota archaeon | reverse complement strand
TTTCCTTTTGTGAAAATCTCAACAACATCAACTTTCTGTGAAATAATCTCCTTTGTTATGTCCATCCTTTTTTTTATCCTGTCATTGTCTGAATTGTCTCTTAAGAAGATTGTAATAAATTTCTCCTTGCTCATAGTTTGATAGCCGACTATTTCATTGTGGTTTAATTCCGAAAAATTATGCGTAAACGCAGCAACTTTGCTGTTCTCGTTGAATTGTGTTTTCCACCTGTAAGCGACCGCGCTAAACTGCTCAGAAGCATAAATCAACGGCGTTCGATTTCCAATCTGCTTCGCAAGCTTTTCCCCGAAAGATTTGAAATCATTTGTATTTGACAGAATATCCAGCATTTCCTTAACATCACCCATATTTTCCTTGACTATTCCTGAATTTACCAAAACCCCAAGAACAGGAAAGAAAATATATCCTAAAGCTGCTCTCGGCTGCAATCCTTTGGGAATTTTTATTACTTTTTTGGCTGATTCTGCTAATTTTCCGCCGCTTGTGACAGCAACAATCTTCGCTTTTCTTTTAGTTGCGTCTTCAAAGGCAGATAATGTTTCTTCCGTGTTGCCGGAATATGAAACAGCAAAAACCAGAGTGTTTTCATCAACAAAATTCGGCAGCTTGTAATCCCTAACTGTCATGATTGGGATTTTTAAATCGTGAAGGTATAATTTCAATAAATCCCCACCGACAGCAGAGCCGCCCATGCCTGCTACAATAATCTTGTCAACTTTTCCAGAAACAGTCATTCCTTTCGCGAGAGGCAAAGCAGTCCTGCACTGATTAGGAAAATCTTCAATGACTTTCAGCATGTTGGAACTGTCTATTGGCATATCTGGAAGGATTATCTGGAAATATTAAAAGGTTTGCCTTGCCTGGTTGAGATGCCCTTCTTTTAAAAGTATAACCTTGAAATCCTTGATAAGGTATATCGTCGCGTATCTGAATCAGGTCATCTTTAATGGTTTGAGTCCCAACAAATCTGCCTAAATAACGCGATGTTTCTTTGGCAAGTTGGTCCAGTGTCAGTTTAACCCTGACTTTACCTTTTTGAGGTTCTTCTTCCAAATCAATACGGGTTGCAATAAACTCCGTTTCATGTGCGAGCTTGAGCAAAATTTCAATGGCCGCATAATCAGGCTGCCGCTTGTTTGCAGCAACTCCAGCCCATCTTTTATAGTCCCCGCTTAAATTCAAATGCATTTCTGCAATCTGTTCTATAGGGCTCAATCCAGCATAGTATTGTGTCTCAATCATTTTTCTTATAAATTAGGATTTAGTATTTTTACTTCTTAATGCTGCCTTTGATAACCGGAATTCACAGGAAGCATTTTAAGGTCTGCAATAATCAAGTCTAAACTTCCGTGAATAACCTCTTTGCTTAAAGGAGGGCGTACGTTAGCCCTAACCCAAGTACTTCCAATTTTCACAGTTGCAGTTGGGTTGACTGCGGAAGCTAATCCCTTTAGGGGAGATTCCTCCAGTTTTCTTACCAATTCATCAGCAGATATTCCAGATGTAGCTGTGCTTACCATAACTGCGTTTGCAACTCTTGCTAACTGATTCCTGCCCATATCTTGGTAAGTGCCAGCCAAATAACTCAATGCCTGCGCAGCAGGATCGTATAAACCAGGACTATTTCCATTTGCCGAACTCATTTTATCCAAACACCATCATAAATTTTATCAATTTTTTAATCCTTTGGAATAATCTAAGTTTATTCTTAAACCTGATGCCCAAAGTAAAACATAAACAAACAAAAATGTCTGAAAAGGGACATAAATCAAAATTAATAATTTAAAAAATGCGCGATAACTTTATAAATCATCCAAATTACCAAAGCATAAGAGAAATGTAGGCGTAGCTTGCCTGAATCTCTGAATATAGGTTTAATAGGATTTAACAGCGGAGGCTAAAATGGGAATGTACAAATATATTAGGGATGCTTGGAAAAAGCCAAATGAAGGGCTTGGACCTTTATGGCAGCAAAGACTTATTCTATGGCGAAAAGAGCCGGTAACTGTCAGAATTGATAGGCCGACCAGATTGGACAGAGCGCATTCTTTGGGATACAAAGCAAAGCCAGGCTATATTATAGTTAGGCAAAGAGTAAACAGGGGCGGAAGGTTAAAGCCGCAGATAAGGCACCCCAGAAGGCCGAAAGCGATGAGCCGAAGGATTGATTTGACGATGAATTATCAGCAGGTTGCGGAAAACCGCGCAGTAGACAAATTTACTAATTGTGAAGTTCTCAACAGCTATTGGGTAGGGCAGGACGGTCTGCACTTCTGGTATGAAGTGATTTTAGTTGACAGGCACAACCCTTCAATAATGTCAGACCCACGAATAAGCTGGATAATGGACCAGAGAGGGCGTTCAGAAAGAGGCCTTACAAGCGCAGGCAGGAGAGGAAGAGGATTACTGCACAAGGGAAAAGGCGCAGAGAAGTTAAGGCCGAGCCTCAGAGCGCATGACAGGCAGGGGAATTAAATTTTTTTATTTATTCTTTTTTTTAATTTTATTTAAAGAAAATATTTCATGAACATGGGATTAGTGCTTACTTCTTCAAATTTAAAACCTACTTGCCTAAACTTTTCTTTTAAAGGATCATAATCCGCTCTATCTTTAAGCTGAATACCCACTAAAGCGGGGCCAGATTCGGATGCAGTTCTTTTCGTATACTCAAAACGGGTTATATCATCATTTGGGCCTAATGCACTGTCCAAAAATTGTCTCAACGCGCCCGGCCTTTGAGGAAACTCAACAATGAAATAGTGTTTTAATCCTTCATGGATTAATGATCTTTCTCTAATTTCCGCCAGCCTGTCAAAATCGTTATTTCCTCCGCTTAGGACACATACTACATTCTTTCCCCGAATTTTGTCCCCTAATTCTGATAGGGCAGCCACCGATAAGGCACCGGCTGGTTCTGCAACAATACCTTGTTTATATAAATCTATAACAGATGTGCATACTCCCCCTTCCGGAACTAATACAACTTCGTAGCCTAATTTTTGACCAATTGAGAAAGTTAGTTCACCTACTCTTCTAACTGCAGTGCCATCAACAAAATGAGAATAATCCCCCAGAGATATTAACTGCCCTGCCCTAAGTGAATCATGCATTGCAGAAGCTTCTTCCTGTTCTACACCTATCAAAGTTGTAGCTGGGCTCAAACTTTGCATTGCTGTTCCGATACCAGAGATTAATCCACCACCACCTATTGGGACTAACAAATAATCGATGTGCTCTTTAGAATCTGAATGTATTTCCAATCCAACTGTTCCCTGGCCTGAGATTACTTTTGGATCGTTGAATGGATGTATGAATGTCAGCCCCTTTGAATTTGAATATTCCAGCGCTTCAGCGTATGCCTCATCAAAATCGTCACCAACTAGGTTTAAGGTTACTAAACCATTTCCGAAACTTGAAGTTGCTTCAACTTTTTGGCGCGGTGTGGTTCTTGGCATGAAAATAGTCCCGGTAATTCCCAAGTAATTACAGCTGTAAGAAACAGCCTGGGAGTGATTTCCGGCACTGGCAGCGACTACTCCCTCTGACATTTCCCCTGAACTTAAATCCATCATTCTGTTAAGCGCGCCCCTTAATTTATATGATCTAATATGCTGGAGGTCTTCTCTTTTGAGACAAATATTTGCTCCGAAAGCTGCTGAAAGCTGAGGATTAAACTGCAGCGGGGTATGTTCAACTTTTCCCGTTAATCGCTTATTCGCTTCAACTATTGTGTCGAGTGTTACTCCATTCATTTTATTCCTCCATCTTGTTTAATTTTGTAATCTAGAACGCAGCCTAAATCAATTTTGCTCAGGCCCGTCTAGAATGTTTTAAGGGCCTAAATAATTATAATAGCAATAATAGAAATGACGCTGATAACGCTTATGTTTTTGAAATTTCTTGCCATCATGATTCTATAGTTTGGGCCTTTTATTATTAAATGTTTCAATTTTAAGTTTTTAAGAGTTTTGGAAAATAGTTGCCTAATCAAGTTTTGCCTGCCTTTCTGTCTTTCCTTCCTTAATGGGCTTGCCTTTATGCCAGCCGGAATAGTACATTACTGATTTTTCCTTTTTTAAATTAAGTGCAGACTTTTTTTTCTTCTTTGATTTTTCATATTCAACTTCCTTTTCCAGAATTTTTAAGAGGCGGGTGTCCATATTGCTAAAGAAAGTAAGTTTTATTAATAAGTTTTTTGAATGAAAAACAAAAATATTATATACTTCTTCCACTAAAAAGTGGTTATGATAGATTTAGAATGCCGCTCGTGCGGCTACAAGTTCAAGAGCGCCAAGATGGCTGCGAGATGCCCTTACTGCTCTAAAGAAGGCGCTGTCGGATTAATGAAATCAGCGCAGGATTTGCTCAACGAGACTTTGGGCGAAGCCGAAGTTATGGACGAAGAAAGGGAAAAAAGAAAAATTTAATGCTCTTTGATCGTATTCTCCTTGTTATCTTCTTTTTTGCCTTTTATTTTTCTGTAAACATTTGCGATTGGCTTTCTCCCGTATCTTACTCCCAAAAATAATAATATTAAAACCAGTATCATGGGGGCCAGCCAGGGGACATTTGTTATAACTCCATTGCTCCCTACCAAACTGCCGCTGATTGAAGAAATGCCTGCTGCAATTTTTTTGTAGACCGGCCTGTTGTCGTGAATCAATGTGCTGTCTGCCAAGACTTTTTGCACCGTGCTGTCTTCGCCGGCAAAATTGCTTAAATCCTGCGTGGTTTGATTTATGGCCTGCTTAATTGATTCAATGTCTTTCTTAAGCGGCAGTAAAATGCTGTAAACCCCTTCGGGCACTTCTTTTGACATGTCAATTGACAAGACTTTCCCCGGATCTATGCTGATTTTTTTTGTCACGAGGTATTTTTTCAGTTCGTTCTGCAAAACAAAAGTCAATTCATCAACAAACGGGACATTTCCTGTGTTTTCAAGAAATACGCTTTCATTTTCATATTTTATCTGCACGTCCCGGATTGTCCCTATTGTTATTGAGCCCTGAGAGACAAGATTTTTGTAAGCTGCCATCAGCTTGTAAACTCCGGGCTGCGCGTACTGGCTGAATTCATATTCTAGTTTTTCATTGCTGTTCACAAGCTTTTTGAAAACTTTGTCGTTCTTGGGAGAAACCATTTCAAGCTCAAGCGAGTCGTTTACCAAATCGTCTGCCTGGTCATAAATTGAAGACACAATAGCAGTTTTTGAGCCCGGCGCCAAAATATCGAAACCAGTTTCAATTTTGATGTAGCTTGGGACTGCAGTTATTTCAAGCTCGATTGAATTGCTGCCGGCATTTCCATTTAAATCATAAGAATCAATTTCTATAGAGTGAGTCCCTGATTTTATGTTCCTTGGAACGACAATATTAAAATTAAGCCTGCCGTCAGCAGCATCAACAGGATAAATGCCGCTATCCAGCGTTATTTTTGTGGGAGCCTTAAGCACATTATTGCCGTAGGCTTCGTTAACAACAGCCGCAATCTGAATTGTGTCCCCCGGCAGCGCCGTTATCTTTGCGTTGACCGGAAGCACCGTGAGCAGGTTTGTGACTCCAAAATAATTTGAGTCCTGCGCTTCAACAACTGTGCCTTCGGTTGTTGTCAAAGCTCCGGTTACTGTGCAGTTGCCAAGCATTGAAGAAGTTACCGGAAGCTCCTCAACACTGACTGCAGTCCGTGAATTTGATTCAAGAGTTATTGGCTTGGTGATGTATTGGAGCCTGTAGTCTGAGCATACAATGGTAAGTTTGAATAGCCCTTCAAAATTGCTGCTCTCCAATACGGAAGCGGATACCTTGATATTGTTCCTAAGATTGTAAATGTTCTGGTCGGTTTGTATTG
>JBBSWR010000147.1:0-2919 GCA_038046185.1 Nanobdellota archaeon | reverse complement strand
GTGACTTCTCCGGAAATTGCAGGCTTTCCTTCAAACACAATTAGTTTGTCAGAAATATAATCAATGAACAGCAAATCGTGGTCAACAATTAATGCGGACGCACCTTCATGCTCGACAAAATCCCTTATCACTTTAGACAAAATTAACCTTTGCTCTGAATCAAGGTAGGCGGACGGCTCATCAAGCAGGTACAAATCTGCATCCTGCTGGAGGCAGTAAGCTATTGCAACTTTTTGCAGCTCCCCTCCGCTCAGTTCATTTAATTTTTTTAATGACAGCTGCAGGATGTTTAATGGATTGATTATCTGGTTTTCATATCTGCGGAAAGCTTCTTTCAGGACATCAACAACAAGCGAATCAGACGATTCCAGATACTGCGGCTTGTAGCTGATCTTTACTTTGTGCGAGATTTCGCCTTTGTCCTGCTTCAGCGCGGAAGCAAGCATCCTGACAAAAGTTGTTTTTCCGGTTCCGTTTTCCCCGAGAATCCCAATAATCTCATTTTTGTGGATTGTCCCTTTTTGCGCTTTCAAAGAGAAATTGCCCAGCTTCTTCTCGACATTTTCCCAGGAAGTTATGACTTCCTTGATATTTTTTTTCTTGATTGGGGGCTTTTCCGCAAACTTTATTTTGGAATCGCGGAATCTTACGTTCTCTTCTTTTATGTACCCCTCCAGGTAAACATTTATTCCGTTTCTGACCGGCTTTATGCCGCTGACGATTCCGTAGGCATCTTCTTTGCCATACATCAGGTGAACCAGGTCTGCTATATAGTCCAGAATTATCAAATCGTGCTCTACAACCAAAACAGAATTATTTTCATTGATTAAATTTTTAATGAACCTGCTTACATTTATCCTTTGCTTGATGTCCAGGTAGCTTGTCGGCTCGTCGAAAATGTACAGGTTTGCGTTTTTCAAAACCGTTGCTGCGATTGCAACTCTCTGCAGCTCGCCGCCTGAAATCTCGGAAATTTCGTTGTTCAATACTTCGCTCAGCTGCAGCTCGTTTGCAATTTTTTTAAATTCGTTTTTTTCATCCACTTTTTTTAGCAAGTCAATGACCTTTCCTTTTGTTGTTTTGGGTATCAAATCAACCTGCTGCGGCTTGTAAGCCACCCGGATTTCGCCGTTTTTTATTTTCTCGAAAAATCCCTGCGCTTCGGTGCCCTTGAAAAATGAAATTAATTTGTCATAATCTGTTTCCGTCGCGTTCCAGTCTCCGAAATTCGGCTTAAGAACGCCGGCAATTATTTTTATTGCGGTGGATTTTCCTATTCCGTTTACTCCTAAAATTCCCGTTACATTTCCAAAAGTCGGAGTTGGAATGGAATACAAAACAAACTGGTTTTCTCCGAATCTGTGGATTGGCGTTGTTGTCAGCTCTTCAGGCAGATTGATTATTTTGATTGAATTAGGGGCAGCTTTCGGGCAGATTCCGCATCCGGTGCACAGATGCTCGTCTATTGTAAGCTTCTTGTCATCTTCAATCTTGATACATTCCTTTCCGGTCCTGTTCACTGGGCAGATGCTCTGGACATAAATCTTCAGCTGCATGTCCTTAAGCTTCTCGTTATCAACAATAGCCAGCCTTGTCATTTTAGAGATTTAATTAGTAAAAGATACTAGAAAAACTGCTTTGAATACTTCAAAGTATAATCCATAGAATACAAAATGGCCTATTCCTTTTTAAATATTGTGGAAAAATCTATTTTGGGGTTACATCGCCGTCCTGGAGAGTATTAGCGGAGACCAGCTTGAAATAGTACAAAGTCGTGCCTGACTGCGCTTTTGGCGGAATTCCGTAATAAGTGTCAACCCATACGATTCCCTTGTCTGTTTGGAGTTTTCAGGTCTGCCTGTCATCTATTATTTCCTCACCCAGTTTGGCAGCATCTTGGACATTGATTCAGTCATACGGTGTTGCAAGATATACATCATTGAAATTAAGGTCGCTTTTTTTACCTTTGGACAGGCAGGAGCTGTCCTCGCAGTAAGATGCCGCAGTGCGTGTTGAAGCGTCAAGATAAATAGTATCCCACGATTCAGGCTTGTCAAGAGCCTTGATTGCCCTGCTTGGAAGATATTTTATTTTGCTGCCCTTGATGAAGAACTCATAGAAATTGTCTGCTGTTTCAGGGCCCTTGTAATTGTAGTGAATGCTTGTTGCTTTTGTCTTGTATTTAGCGAGCAAATCTTTTACATCGTTCGCAATTCCAGCTGGAGCCTCGGGCTGGTTTTGAGCTGGCGGCGGTGTATTAACTTCCTGCTGAGGTTTTTCCGGTGGAGGTGGAGCGGGAGTTGATGGCGGCGTATTAACCGGTTGTTTGGCGCACGCTCCAACAATTAAAGCAGAAATAATGAACAGGATAATCAGATTTTTTATTTTCATAATACCACCCAACATGAGTATGTGCCGATTAAAGATATAAATATTTCGATTTTACTAAAAAATTCCCCTAATCCAATTCCATATCAGCTGCAGAAAGGTAATGTCCTTGCTTGTTTCTTTTAGCTTAACACATCCATTAACATCATCCCAGTAATAGCCGGAACTGCACATGCACAAATCCTTTTCCAGAGGCTGCCTGTTTGCATCGGCTTTTATTGTGCCGTTGGTATAAGCGCACCTCCACATCTCGCATGCCTGCTCCTGGCTCTTGAAATCGGTTGTGTAGCCAATATCTACAGTGTAATTTTCAGGCCTTGGGTTGAAATGCCTCTGGTCGCCGGCAAAATAATACTTGCAGTCCATTTTCACTGGGTCTGCTACGTATGTCGGCGGTCCAAACGGCTGCGCGTAGGATATAACGCTGATTAACAGGAAAAAGATTAGTGAGAAACAAATTAACCTCTTCATGAAGGGGATTCTTCTTAGTCTTCGGCATATGGCTACTTTTTTGGCATATTATTGATTATG
>JBBSWR010000146.1:0-5750 GCA_038046185.1 Nanobdellota archaeon | reverse complement strand
TAAAATTGAAGCTAATGTCGTTTTGATTAAATGTTTGCCCTTGGAAGGGTGTATTTAGTGTTATTGAAGGGCCTAATAGGTCAACATATAAAATAAATAAAGTTGAATTTGTACCTATATTGCCATTTGGGTCTGTACAATTAACTGTCCAGTTGTATTGGTTATGCTCTAGTGTTGAAACTGTTAAATCATTTTGAACACCGGTATTTATTGACGAATTTGTAACATTTAGCTTGTTGTTTAAAACAAGTGTACAATTTGATACATTGCCCGAGTTATCATTTGGAATGAATGTAAAGTTCTGGTTTTGTATTTTGTCTCTTGTACTATTTGCCGGGGCTATTAGAGCTATTGACGGAGCCTCATTTACTCTAAAATTTCTTGTTAAACTTGTGTTTGTATTATTTGCACTATCAAAGCATGTTGTATTCCATGCAAAGAAACCGTCATTCATCCGTGATGTATTATAAATAAATATTGAGTTATTATACACAGTTAATAATGCAGTATTATTAACAGTTCCATTTATTGTGACATTACAATTTACATCAGCATCGAGATTATCAATAAAAGTGAAATTCAATTGAATATTGCTTGAAGCTGAGTTAAAGCCATCAGCAGGATTCAATAATGTAATCGCTGGTGGTGTAAAGTCAACATATACATTAAATGTCGCTGATGAACCTATGTTGTTTGTATTGTCAGTACAGTTTACAGACCATTGTATTTTTCCTTCAGATCTATTATCTAGTTTAAATTTATTCTCAACAGCATTTGTTGGACTTAAATTAGTTTGATTTGCGACATCGTTTATAATCAAGCTACAGTTCGCCAAACTTAAATCATTAGGTGTATAGAAGAAAGTAATATTACTTATGGGAACAAATGAGTTATTTATCGGGCTATTTAACGTTACGGATGGTGGCCCTAAATCAACTGTAAATTGTCTTGTTAAGCTTGTGTTTACATTGCCAGCATCATCTTGGCACGTCATATTCCACTTGTGAACTGCCTGACTTACAACAATAGTAACATTAGCTAATGTCCCATTTGTTGCATTTACACTTGCTGCTACGCTGCTATCAATCGTTACATTACATGCCAATAAGGTATCAAAATTGTCTATAGCTGTAAAGTTAAACTCGACGTTTGTATAGTTTAGAACTGCTTCATTTTGAGGTGTAGACAAAGTAATTGATGGTTGTGTCAAATCTACCGTAATGTTTTTTGTGCTGCTGTTTCCAACATTTCCAGCAGAATCAGAGCAATTTACGCTCCAATTATAAGTGCCTTCTGCAATGTTATAAACAATAATTGTGTTTCTTGCATTATTTGTTACACTTGTGTTGGTTGTATTTAATTTGTTATTTATTATAATACTGCAATTAGATACTGTGTTCAAATCAGAAACATTATAAGTAAATGTTGTATTTGCTGTATTGATAAACCCTTCTGGGCTTATTGAGATAACTATTGGTTTTGTTACATCAGGAGTTATCTCAAATCCGTAAAAGTCAACACCTATAATGTAAAGTGTTTTATTGGCTATAACAGTTGTTGTATAATTACCAACATTCCTATTGGCACTGCTCCAATTAAACTTAAATACGCCTGAACTACCACTTGCATTAACAGTTCTATTTATAAGCTGTTGTCCTTTTCTTTTTGTTATGTTAACTGGGTTTTCAACATGATTTTTCAAATCAATAACTCTTAAGGAAGATTTATTATTCGAGAGAATCATCCATACTCGAAAACTATAGGAATCGCCTGAAGCAATTGTTTGGTCAGAGTTCAGATTGAAGCCAACACCATCTGATTCAGTAGTTTTTGCTTGGGCTGGATTGTACCAATCATCATAAGATATAGAGCCTTTTGTGCTTGAAACTCCATTTAAAGTGGATTTTTCAACATAAAGATTTATTGAGCCCTTTTGGTCATTATATTCAGAATACCAGTTTCCTTGGTTAAACTGATTTGTTGTATCCGAATCTACATTAGGCAAGCGATACCTATGAGTTTGAGAAAATGATGTGGAGTTCATTAATTTTATAAAGCTGCTCCAATCTGAGTCGTAATCTAATAAATATGCAAACCAAAGATTGTTGAATAAGCTTAAAGGATCATTGACAGCTTGGTTAAATTTAACATACAAATCAGCCTTCACCATTATCTCATTTCCACCAAACCAAATAGTGTAATTCAAATCTGCATCTGTGCCAGCAGTTCCATTTAAATAACCAGGAATTCTTATTTTGGAATAGACTGCTCCTGAAGTAATGTTTGCAGTCCCATTCTGGTTTAAGAAATAATTATTGTAAATAGCAACAGGAATTATGCTATCATAATAGTTTGAGATTCTTGTGTTATCCAATGTTATATTCCAAATGCTTCCTGCTCCTTGATAGTCTATATTCTGCTGATTGGAAATGTCTTGTCCATTTGCAAGCTGCAATGCAATTGAGTCAGTTGCTTTGCCTATCCTGACGTAATCGGCATTATTTGTTGTTCCATCCTTTATTACAGTTTTAGAAGAACCACTAAATGTAAATACAGGTGTATAGGAGGAATAGTCTACTGCTGGCTTATTTCCATTTTCTGTAACATCAAAATAGATGAAGTAATTCCTTATTGTAAAGTTGGAAGTGGTACCATTCAATATCCAGCTTATAGTTCCAACAGAATTATTTGCTAAATTAAAGCCACTTCCATTTTTGAATTGATATACTACTTCTTCAGATTTATTATTTCTCCATTCCATTACCCTAATTGAATTTACATTAAAAGTTTTGCCTGTAACTCCTATCTCATTGACTAAAACATCGGTAAAGTTAACTTCAAACTCTATTAAGCTATCTTTTCTTGTAATATTTGTTGTGTTTATGTCAACTGGTATTCTATAGCTCCAGTTAGAATCAAAAAATGGCGCTGTAGTGTTGCCTTTAATTATGTCAATATGAACATCAGCGTCAAATGGCTCAAAAGAACTATTGGTAACATTTACTGTTATTAAAGCAATATTTCCTTGTTCATACGATGTTGCATTTGTATAAATATCAGCAATAATCTGCTTTGGACTAAATACTGTAAAGTTAAATTTAAAAGAACTACCAGTATTATTATTAGGCGAGCCATCTGTGCAGTTAACGCTCCAGTTATAGTTTCCATCAGTCATATCAAACAAAAAGAAGAAATTGGAAGCACTTTCACTAATGGAGTTATTTGTAAAATTGAGCTTATCATTTATTATTAATGAGCAATTTGCTATATTAGAGCTGAAGTCTACAGCAGTATATTCAAATGTTGCATCTTGACTGTTTACTATACTATTGTTTAGCGGGCTTATTAAGGTTATAATTGGAGGTGTTGTATCTTCTCCAATTGTTAAATTTCTTATTTCAGAGGAGCCAACATTTGCATTTGTTGAATTATCTGTACAATTAATTCGCCATGTATAATCTCCTAAAGCTGTGTCATTTAATGTAAAGTTTAGTTTGGTATCTTCGGTTGGCTGTGGTGTTGTTTGGTTGCGAGTGCCGTTTATTACTAAGCTACAATTAGATATTCCTGAAGCGAAGTCGCTTACATTATATTCAAAAGTTACATTGCCATCTGGATCTTGTATGTTATTTGGAGGATTAACTAAGTTGACTAGCGGTCCTATAACATCGGGACTTACAATAACTAGTCTTGCTTCGGAAGAGCCTACAAATCTATCCTCTGAAGTATCGGTGCAATTTACTTGCCATAAGAATGTACCATTAGTCATACTAATTACTGTAAAGTTCAATCTTGTGTCTTTTGTTATAAGGCTTGTATTACTCATATTTATAGTTCCATTGAGGATAAGAGAACAATTGCTTATAGAAGAAGTATCAGATACGTTATAGAAGAAAGTCACATTGTTTATTACTTCTTGTGTGTTGTTTAATGGAGTTATTAATTTGATTACCGAAGCTGCATTGTCAATCACTACACTTAAGTTTCTATTTTGAGAAACTGCTGAATTTGAATTTTCAGAGTCATCTGCACAAGTAATGTTCCAATTATAATCACTGGTTGTCAATCCTGTAATATTAAACTGCTCGGTTGCACCTTCGATAATAGAATTATCAGTTTGTGCGTTAGAACCAACTCTTAAAGTACAGTTTGCAACTCCTGATATAGCGTCGCTTATAGTATAATTAAAAGTTTGATTACCGTTTGTGTCTATGGAATTATTTGCAGGAGCAAGCAGGGTTATCACAGGACCAACATTATCGTTTGTTACTGTCAACACCCTATAAGCTGAAGCCCCAATGTTTAAGTAATCAGACGTATCTGTGCAATTGACTGACCAATTATAGTCACCATCTGCAAGCCCGTTAACAGTGAAGTTTAATTTTGTATCTTCGGCAATAGAGCTATTAGTTTGATTTATTTTGTTGTTTAATATTAAACTGCAATTATTTATCGCAGAAATTGCATCGCTGACATTATAATAGAAAATTCTATTACCATTTGTATCTGTAGTTTGGTTTGCAGGATTAACTAATTGTACTGTTGGAGGTGCTTCATCAATTTTGACATTAAATAACCTTGATGAAGAATTTCCTACATTTGCATTTGTTGAATTATCAGTACAATTTACCTGCCATTGATAAGTTCCATTATTAAACCCTAATGATGTAAAATTATTTGTTATTCCTTCTATTATAGAACTATTGGTCTGGTTAATTGTATTGTTTATTATTAAACTGCAGTTCCCTATTGGATTTGCTATATCATCAGCAATATATTCGAAAAATAAAATTCCGTTAGTGTCATTAAACCCATCAACTGGCGCTTGCAAAGTTACATCAGGAGGTGTCGTATCTAAGCCAATTGTCAAATTTCTTGTTTCAGATTTGTTAAAGTTGAAGTTTGCGCTATTATCAGTACAGTTAACATACCAGCTATAATCCCCTTCAACACTTAAGTTTACTGAAAAGTTTTGTGATTTATCTTGTGTTACAGTTGTGTCTGTAATATTTAGGCTGCCATTTATGTAGATGCTGCAATTTTTAATATCAGAAGCCAAGTCACTTACATTATACCTGAAGGATATATTTCCAGATACATTGCTAGGATTTAGCTCTATATTATTCGGTGGAAATTCTAGCTTAACAATAGGAGGATTTGTGTCTGGTGCTACTCTAAAAGTTCTAACTGCTGATTCACCTACATTCGTGTTTTCAGATGTATCTGTACAATTAACACTCCAATTGTAAAATCCATCATTAAAATTAAACACAGAAAAATTATTTGGAATTCCTTTTGTTATCATTGTATTGGTTTGATTTAAAGTTCCATTTATTGATAAGCTACAGCTTGTTACATTTACAATAGTATCTGTTACATTATAAGTAAAATTAATATTAGCATTAGTTAGATGAGCCCCATTAGCTGGAAATAAAAGATCGATAACAGGACCTTCTAAATCTTCATTTACCGTGAAATTTCTTGTTGAGGATATATTAAAGTTTCTCGCAATGGAGTCATCTGTACAATTTACATACCAACTATATGACCCATTGTTAAATAATGTAAGATTGCTGATAGTTCTGGTACTTCCATCTGTTGGAACGCTAAGTTGTGTAGTATTTGCTGTATTATTTATATACAATGTACAATCCGCAGTGCTTGTCAAATCGTCTGTTAGAGAATAGTTAAAAGATACATTCCTATTTGTATCAGTGTAGTTGTTTTGCGGATTTAGAAGTGTAACAACA
>JBBSWR010000145.1:0-1616 GCA_038046185.1 Nanobdellota archaeon | reverse complement strand
CTGGAATGTTTTTCCCGTTGCCGGGTCTGAAATGCATAATTTAAAGCTAGCCATATTTGTTGTCCTCCATTAATAGGTTTGTGAAAGAATGAGTATTTAAAAAGGTTGTGATGAAAAAAAGAAAAAGATTGAAGATAAAATTAAAAAATAACCTAACTCAAAATTTAGCCGTTGCTATGCTCGCCTTGTAGCTTGGCACAAAGCTGGAATGGCCTTCCACATACATCAGCAGCCTTTTCAAATAATAAAATGATATTCCAACCAAAACAAAGGGAACTAAATTCATCCATTCATTAAGGTTGAAAGCAAACATTGCAAACGGGAACAGCATTGCCGAAAAAAACAGCACCAATGCGATTAACAGGTTGTTTAATATTCTGTAGCACTTTGCAAGGTTCTTTGAGCTGTCAACATTGGTCAATATAACCGCCAAAACGTGATGTATCTCCTTTAATCTTTTATAAATTAAATTAATTAAATATCCCAATATTATAAGGCTCAGCCCATAAAACACGTATAAAAATAGGGGGCTTAAGCTGGACTTGATTAACAATGAAAACTGCCTCAATACCAAAAGTGCGAACAGCAGGACTATTCCGAGCATTAAAGCAAGCTTTGACTCTGACTTGAGCTTGTTGGTGAAAAAATTCTCTATTTCCGTCTGGTCAAAGAATCTTCGCATGTAGCCGGACAGTTTCTCCAGCCTTATTTTGGCTTCTGAGGAGGCTCTTGAATTCAAAGATGAATGAATCTTCTCGCTGTAGTTTATCCCTATGGACATTATTATGGCCGTAGCAAAGATTATTGCTGCAGTTATTGTAACCAAATCAATTCCCAGCCCGAATTTCTGGCCTTCTTTTGCAACAAGGAGTGAAAATTCTCCGACGGATATCATAGCAATGCTGGAAAAAAGCGGCTGGTCGTCCCTGAAATTAGCCAGGAGCATTGTCACAAATCCGACTGCTATGAATCTTGAAATTACAACAGTTAATAATAACACGCCAATCAAAGGCAGGTAAGATCTAACTGTAGTAAAGTCCACCAAAGTTCCCATTGATATGAAAAATATGGATGTGAATATCAAAGCCCACGGGCGGATTGCTTTTCCGTATTCTCTTGCGTTCGGCAGGGACGCAATTAAACTGCCTGCAAGAAATGCTCCTGCCGAAGGGGTCAATCCGAGATATGAGGCAAACCAGCTGAACAAAGCACCCAAGCCAAGGGATAAAAAAGTCAATAAAGATTCATCGCTGCTGTTTTTTCTTATTATGTTGATTATATATTTCAAAACTTTCATCATTATTATATATGCAAAAATTAATATTGCAACTGAGAAAGTTATTTTTTCAAATATGGGAAGTACACCTGCGCTTGAGTCTTTTACTCCGGAAAAAAATGTCAAAGCAAAAACTGCAAGAATGTCCTCTATTATCAGCACTGCAATTAACAGCGGAACTTCTTTTCTGCTGAACAGCGCTTTCTGTTCCAGCACTTTCACAACAACAACCGTGCTGCTGAAAGAAAGTATTACTCCGACAAACAAAGCCACTTTCACGCTGAACCCCATTAATAATGTTGCCTGGTATCCAAAAAACAAAACAATCGCAAATTTCAGC
>JBBSWR010000144.1:0-44182 GCA_038046185.1 Nanobdellota archaeon | reverse complement strand
CTAATGTTAAAATCTTGGATTTACAATGAGTGAAGTTCGATGTGGTCATCTATACTTACTATGGCTAATCTTCTATTATTGTAAAGTGAAAGAACTGGTATGATTGCTTCTCTAAACTCTTTAGGCACATTACTTCCATATTCTGCTTCAATAATTTCGCCTTGGCTTGTGGTCGCATCTTGTGCTCTTTGCAGGACGCCTGCACCGGTTGAAGGACTTCGTGCACTACATAAACCTTGCAGTGCCTTAACTAAAAGGGAGAGTTCATCTTTACTTCTTACAGTAATACTGGCTGGAGAACCTAAGCCAGAATCTACAATACTCCATCCTGGTTTCTCATAAGTTGCACTCCAAGGAAGCGCCTGACCGGGCCTATAATCAATTTTTACTTTCATAATGAAAGAAATATCGGCTCGCTATTAATATTTTTCTAAGGCAAGCATTCATCAAATATGCTTCATAAATTTGATTATCCTGTCAACAACACCATTCGGGTTTAATTCAGTAGTGTCAATAAATAAATTATACAGTTTTTTATCCAGATAATCAACACTATAGTACTGCTGGTATCTTTTCTTCTCGCTCTTTTCCCTTTCCTGTATTTTTTTTACCATTTCATTCAGGTCCTTGCTTTGCTCATGCTCTCTTTTGTCTTTCAGGATTCTCTCAGCCCTTACTTTATCGTTGGTGTCAAGAAAAACCCTGACCTGCGCATTTGGAATAAAAAAAGCGGCCAGCCTGCCGTCAACCACAAAATTATCTTTTGTTTTTCCAAGCTCTTTCAGCCTTTTGTCCAGTTCCAGGTCAATTGAATTATCCTTTTCGGCCAGCTTGTTTAATTCCATCAGGCCGATCCCTTTGTCAGAAGCCATTGCCCTCATTAAGTCCCCTATAGAATAATGCCTTAACTTTAATTTTTCAGAAAGCAGTTTGGCAACTGTGCTTTTTCCCGAGCCGGCTTTTCCGGAAATTGTTACAATCATGCTAGGCTGATGTAGGAATTAGTATTTATAATTTTGTTTTTTGAAATATTTATGGCAACATTTTTAAATCATTATTTCTTTTATCGGATTATGAAGCAAAATCTCCTGGACAAGCTCAATATTTTTCTGCTCAAGAGAGGATTCACAATAAAAAATCTGACAAGGACCTGCTTTGACATTCTCGCAAGGAGAAACGAGCAGATACTTTTGATCAAGGTTCTTGAAGATGCAAATTCAATCACAAGGGAATATGCGGAAGAAATGATGTCAATTGCCTCTTACATAGAAGCTTCCCCTTTGATACTCGCCGAAAAAGCCGGAGATATGCTGGATGACAACGTTGTTTATTCAAGATTTGACATTTACACCCTTAACTACGGCACTTTCCTGAACTGCGTCAACAATAAATTTCCGTTCCTGAAAAGAAGCCAGGCGGGCCTGACTGCGTCTGTTGTCGGCAAAAAGCTGAAGGAGAAAAGGGAGGAGCTGGGATATTCCTTGAACTCCCTGTCAAAAAAAATTGGCGTCACGAGCAGGATGATCGTCAAATACGAGAATGAAAATTCTGAAATAACAATCAACCGCGCAAAAAAACTTTATGACCTTTTCGGCCACCAGGTTTTCAACGAAGTAAACATATTTTCACAGCAAAGCTCTCCGCACGGAAAATTTGAGACGGCAGTTTCAAAAAAATATGTTGAGCTGGGATTTGACGCAACTGATACAAAGAAGACCCCCTTTGACATCATTGCAAGGAAAGGCAGTGAAATAATCCTGACTGAAGTGAGCGACAAGGTAAATCCGCAGATGCAGTCCTTATCCAAATTATTGGAAGCGGACAATCTTGTCATTTTCAACAAAAAAAAGCCGAAAAATATTCCTTCGCTCACAAAAAAAGAATTTATGGAGTTTGAAGAGGCAAATGAGCTGGTGAAATTTCTGAAAGAGTTTTAGAAAAATTAAGAACGAGATTCTCAATCTTAAACTTAATTTGGTTTATAATTATCTTCTGGTCGTTTAGGGTTAATATGGGACAATTCCCAAGCTAATACTTTGTACATATCTTGATTACTTATGCCCGGTATGATTATCAGAGGAATAGTAGACACTTTTCCAGAAATTTCATCAAATGTTTCTAATTTTCCAGATAAAGAATATGGATGTCCAGCTTGATGTGCCTGTTGCATTAGTGCCGCTATCATCAGGTTAGCTCTTGCCTTTCTTAACATAACATTAGAGTCATACGCGCCAAATCTAGATTCTAAAGCATCATAGGCCGCTTCATACAATCTCCTAAGAGTTCCGCCTTCATAATCAGAAGCTAAATTATTTCTTAAAATTCTTCTTATCGCGACGTTGTGTGACACATCATTCCCTGAATCAGGTATCCTTTGCGAGTTATCCCCAACAGATTCATAAAACCTTTTGGAAGGGGGTACAGGAGTAGAGATTAATAAATCCACTAACTCTTGCCTATTCGGCAGAATCCCTTCTGTTAAGGGAGGGTGACTTTCCAAAGCGTCTACCAATAAAACTGCATTGACTCCATCCATATCCCAAGTGTAGCCATATCCTTTTTAAATCTTTCTAAAGTTACTTTTATAAAGTGATAACAAAATAAAATAAAAGTCAAATAGAAATCTTTATATATCATTATTTTTATTCTCATATAATAGGGTTGGTTAAGTAAAAAAGAGGTTGATTGAGATGGCTGAAGGGGATGATAGCTTTGTTTCATATAAGAATATTTCTGATTTAAAGAGGGAGCTGGAGACTATTCAGGACAGGAAAGATGTTTCTCCCAAAGAGCTTTACGAGGCTGTGCACAGGCTGGCAGACACGGTAAGCGGAATGCTTGAAGTGTTCGGCGCAGCAGCAGAACAAATGAAGCTGGAGGACAAAGGCTATGAGGCGGAAGCAAAAAAACACGAGAATATAATTTCAAAGCTCGATAAATTGATTGACCAAAATAAGACGATTGCAGAGGGAATGGTTGCAATAGTCGAGCTCGTGAAGGAAAAGCTCAGCTCAATGGAAAAGGAGGATTATTCGCCTGTAAAAGAAGATGCAGCTCCGATGTTTAAGCCCGAGCCCAAATCATTCTCAAAGCCGGAATGGAAGCCCGACACTTCAATGCAGAGGCCTCAGCCAATGGGTTCAGTGGCGCCGCCGTCATTCCAGCAGATGTCACAGCCGAATTTTCAAATGACACCTCAAATTTCTCCGCCGATGTCTCCGACTAATTTGGCGCCGCCAAGCACTGATTTTGGCATGCAGCTTCCTCCGATGCAGCCCGCCCCGATGCCGGACCTGGATTTTCCGGACGAGCCTTTTCCGCTGGATGATGACACTCAAAAGAAAAAAGGACTTTTCGGAATGTTCAAGAAGTAGGTCATTTTTTAGAATTTTTATAATTTTATTGGTCACGTTTGCACTTGATTGTTTCACATTACCGGGTGGGTGGAGGGCAACAGAAGGCACTTTTGGTGCAATTAACCATTCCCTCCCTGAAGAATTAAATTGAATCTCCACAATAAATAAAATTCAAAATGCAAAACACAAAAGCAATGGGGAATTTTGCAAGGCATGTTTTTCTGATAAGCAAAGTCCATTCGCAAAAGCAAAAAGCGGAGGATGAAGTGAAGGCTCACCTCGCTAAAATGAGGAAATCAATTATCAGGATGAGCCTCAGCTACAATGACATTGACAGGCTGAAAGATAAAATTAATATTTTAATCGACCTGGAAAGAAAATATTCAAAATTCTTTAGGCCGGAAGACAGCGAAATCAAGGATTTGAAAGATAGGATAGCCTTGCTTGAGGGGGAAATCCGAAACGAAAGGGAAGAAAAATACAGGATAGTGAGCGAGAACAACGAAAGAATGAAGGAGATGTCGGATTCCCTTGAGGCAGTTAAGCACAGAATGAGAATTCTTCACATGGACAAAGCCAAAAGGCAGCGAAAGCTGAGCATGCTGGAAAATAAAATAAACAAAAAAATAGACAGAGACGAATATTTTAATTCTTGATTACAGATAATTTTGAAAGAATTTTAAAATAATAAACTATTCAAAATTCTCTTAGAAAATTTTGTATTATTAATTTCTCAAAATTTTCTATAGATCCCTTGCCATAATTGTGTTCCTGCTGTTTGACTTGGCCCTTTTACACGCTTCTGCAACCAACTGCTGGTTCTTCTCTTCCAGGGCTTTGTAGAACTCTTCTGCAACGCTAAGCGATTTGCCGTCTATCTTCGCCAGTTCCTTTACCTGTGATTTAACAATTATTGATTTAGTCATAAATCAATACTTTTTATTATTCCTTAAATACTTTCTGTTTTGAATTTTATTCTTTAACCTATATTTTAGAGTAGCAATGGACACTGGACATCTTCACATGAGATTTATAAAGGAGTTTTAACTGCATCATCATCTAAAATAAAAAGAAAAAAGCCGCACAACCTGGCGGTACAGAAGCCTAAGAACCAGTATTATCAAAACACTTTGACTATATAAAACTTTTCATGCCGCGGTCGCATAATCTGGAAGTGCGGGAGCCTAAGAACCTCCTGTCTGAAAGGGCATCTGGGTTCAAATCCTTTGATGGATAACCTCATGGGTGAAAATCCCAGCCGCGGCGTTTTATTTTAATAGATAATTTAGTTTATTTCTGGAAAAATTCCAGTATTGCTACAATCATTGCATATAAACATTGGTGGAACAAATTTTTGATTAACTTGTAAAGCTGACATATCTTCTTCTACATTTGTGCTTTTGCATTTTGGACAAATTCTTTTTTTAACCATTGAACTTAATCATGCGTATACCAAAACTTTAATTTATCTTTGTCCTTTGAATCCAGTTTGCAGAATCCAAACCTGCTGAACTGAACAATATCCCCTATTTTTAAATTCTTAACCATTGGCTCTGCCAACCCTTTTGCAACTTTCTTGTCTGGCATCAGCACTTCCACCTTGATTAAATCTTTTTGCGCAGGCAACCAGTGGATTATTTTGTCGCCGTGTGATTTGTACTTTTCATATTCAACAGAATCAAAAATAAATTTATTCTTAACTTTTTTGAAATTCAGGCAATCCATCAATCTGACTAATTTTCCTTCCTTGAATTCCTTAAAATCTTTTTCAGCAACGTAAAATTTGTCTTTTGCCTTGAATTTTCTTACGCCCCTTTCTTTGGACTCAGGGTGCAATTTTAATTCAACATTCTGCTCTGGGGCATTTTCAACTTTGATTTCTTTTGGATTTTCAACAAAGAAATACCTGCTGCACTCCTTGTCAAGCAGCCTCCTGTTGTGCACAATCAAATCATCCCAGGTCAGGACAGATTCATTTTTAGTCAATCCCGTAGATAAAACAAAGTCTTTAATGGCTTCCGGCAAAAATCCTCTTCTCTTCAGGGCAACCAGAGTTGTCAGTGAAGGATCGTCCCATCCAATCAGCTGCTTTTTCTGGACTTTTTCTCTTATGATTCTTCCGGAGCTTTCAACCCCTTCCATGTTGAATCTTGCAAACTCGTAAATTTTAGTTTCAGGAAAGCCTGCAACTGTCTGTATCAGCCTCTGCAGCTCATTTCTCAGCTCGAATTCCTTGCTTCTCAGCCTGTGGGTTACGCCTTCAATTCCGTCCATTATTGCGTTTTCAAAATCATACATCGGCCATACCCTGTATTTTTTCTTGTGCCGTGGATGGGGCTCGTCAATAACCCTGAATATTGCAGGATCCCTTAGAGTAGAATTCGGGCTTTGCATGTGGCCCTTCAGCCTTAAAATCATTTTCCCGGCTTTTGCCGTGAACATCTCTTTCCATAACTCAAGATTTTTATCGGGCTGGTAATACCTGTGCTCGCACTCAATTCCAACCTTCCTCATCTCCTTAATCTGTTCCTGCTTGCATAGGCAGATATAAGCATGATTTTCCCTTATTATCTTTTCAGCATACTGGTACATTTCTTCCATGTGGTCCGACGCATGGTCAACTTTGTCTGGCTTAATCCCAAGCCATTCGTAATTGTCAAGGTGTATTTTGTAGAATTCTTCTTTTGCAAGCTCCGGATTTGTATCTTCAAATCTCAGGACAAATTTTCCGTTGTAATGTTTAGCCAATTCATAATTAACAATTATTGCTTTAGCGTGCCCGATATGAGGATATTTGCTCGGTTCCGGAGGAAAAGCGGTTACAACATTTTCTCCTTCTCTTATATCCAAAAATGCAAAAATATTTTTTTCTTCCGGCTTTTCTTTTTTCTCTAAAAGTTCAGGAGCTATTTCCTGCAGTTTCTTTTCCTGCTTCTCCAAGCCTAATTTATTTATTTCAGAAATTATTTTGACAACTTCCTTGCTTAATTCCTGCGCCTTTTCCTTTAGTTCAGGATTTTCTCCGAGAACTCTCCCTATGACTGCGCCAGGATTTGCTTTGCCTTTGTATTTGACTGCATTCTGAAGGGCATACTTTGTGACTGTTTGTTTTAGTGATGGATCCATATACAGATTGTTTATAGTTTGAATATTTAAAATATGCGATTTACGAGTAAAATCGAAAACTATTTAAACAACTTCCCGCAGGAAAACCTAATCACAAAGACTAAGGGGTATTTTTTATGGGCAGGAAAACTTCTACAATTCCGAAGGCAAGCGTTGCAAGAATTCTGATGAAAGCGGGAGCCAAAAGAGTTTCTTCTGGCGCGGTGGACACTTTTGCAGAGGTGCTTACAGACCTTGGAGTGAAGATTTCTTCCAGAGCATCGCAGATAGCAAAGCACGCCGGCAGAAAGACAGTACATGAAGGCGACGTAAGGCTGGCAGCAAAACACTAAGAATTCTAATCCATTTTTAAGAAAATCTTTTAAACAGCAGTGTTTATCCTTAGATTGATGGGCCGGTAGTTAAATCCGGAAACCTTTTGGGCAAGCCAAAAGCTTTACCAAAATTCGGGGCATAAAGCCCCAGTTGGAGAACATAACGCACCCATGGCATGGGTGAGGCTCCGGGATGCTAAAAAATCTATGATTTTTGGCACGGAAATTCAAATCCCGGCCGGTCCATTTTTTATATAGGGGATTTTGAAATATTACCAATTATCTGAAAATTATAAATTTTCAGATTTCGAAAACCGGATAGGTTTTCTCTATGTCAAAATTCTCTAAGAGAACTTTGAATGAAAATGCCAAAATAATGAATTATTCAAAGTTCCCTATAGAAATAATTTAAATATTCTGAAATACTGCGTGAATCCATGATAGGAATAATCTCAGACACTCACGAAAACGAAGAAGCAATTAAGAAAGCAGTTGCTTTATTCAAGGAGAAGAATGTTGATTTTGTTGTCCACTGCGGAGATATTGTAAGCCCCCCAATGCTTGAATATTTCAAGGAACTTAAAATGAAATTTGTTTATGGCAACAATGACGGGGAAAGAGCGGGCTTAAAAGAAATGTGCAAAAAGCTTGATTTTGACGAAATAAAAGACGAAATTGAATTCACGCATGACGGAAAAAAATTCTATGTTTATCACGGAACAAAATCAAAAATTCTCAATAACGCAATCCAAAGCAATAAATATGATTATGTCCTAACGGGGCACACTCACACGAAGCGGGACGATAAAATAGGAAAAACAAGGATTATAAATCCCGGAGCATTATTTCGGGTTTACCCGTATACTGTTGCCATGCTTGATGCCCAAGATGATAAATTAGAATTTTACCCAATCTAGGAAAATGGAAGACTGCATATTTTGCAAAATAATTGAAGGAAAAATTCCTTCTGCTAAAATTTATGAGGATGACAGGGTAATCTGTTTTCTGGACATAATGCCGGCAAATAAGGGGCACTGCCTTGTAATCCCAAAAAATCATTCAAAAGATTTGTCTGACATGAAGGATGAAGATGCGGAAGCGGCTATAAAAGTAGCCAAAAGGGTTTCAAAAGCCCTGTCTTTGAGCTTAGGCTGTCAGGGATTTAACCTGGTTATGAGCAATGGCCTGGAAGCCGGCCAGGTTGTGTTTCACTCTCACCTTCATATAGTTCCAAGGTTTAAAGATGACGGCCTGAAAATAAAATGGTCGCACACAAAATACAAAGATGGCGAGATGAAAGAATACGCCGAGAAGGTAAAGAAGTTTTTGTGAATTATTATTATTAGTAAGCTTTTTAAAAGCCCTATTATTCTTTTGACTCATGCCGAAGTAACTCAGCCTGGTAATATAACCTATTGGGCACTAGAGTGACACTCTCATAAGGAAACTTGGAAAGGTGTCTGTCGGGAGTTCAAATTGTGGCAAGCGAGCATGCTTGCCGCATGCAAGTCTCCCCTTCGGCATTTTAAAATCACAAATTTTTAATAATCTGAAATTATTGTTCTTTAAAGGTGATTTTCATGGAAATGAACACGCAGAATTTAAAACTGAAAATAAGAGACAAAGCCCCGGATTTCAGCTTGACGGCTGTTGATGGGAAAATTTACAGGCTTGCTGATTTCAAGAAGAAAGTTTTAGTGATCGTTTTCATGTGCAACCACTGCCCTTATGTTCAGGCTTATATTGAAAGAATAAAAGCAATGCAAAGTGAATTTGGAATAAAGGGGGTTCAGGTTGTCGGCATCAATTCAAACGACGAAGTTAATTATCCGGATGACAGCTTTGATAAGATGGTGGAAATGGGCAAAGCCAAAAAATTAAATTTTGCATATTTAAGGGACGAAGTCCAGGCTGCTGCATCCGCTTACGGCGCACAATGCACCCCGGAAGCATTTGTTTTTGACGGCGAGCGCAAGTTAAGATATCACGGAAGGATTGATGACAACTATAAGGATGAAAAGGCAGTCAATACCAATGACCTGAGAAACGCGGTCGATGCTGTAGTTCATGACAGGAAAGTCGGGATTGAATTAACGCCGGCAGTCGGATGCTCGATTAAGTGGAGATGAAAAATTTATTTTTTCAGGTTCTTCAGGCATTCTTCATAATTATATTTTAACGCTTCATTCTCCGGATTCTTCTTTAATTGCTCTTCAAGAATTTTCTTTGCGCTTTCAAATTTCCCCATAGACATATAAACCACAGCAAGGTTGTTTGCAGGTGAAGGGTTGTCGGAATTTAATTCCATGCTTTTCATGAAATTCTCAATAATTTTATTTTTATCATTCATCCTCATGTAGATTTTGGCTATTTCCGAAAATACAAGCTTGTAATGGGGGTCGATTTCTGCTGTCCTATTAAAAAATTTCAGAGCATTTGTCAAATCATTCCTGCCGAGATACATTCTCGCAGCCTGGTATGAATATCTTGGGCTATCAGGATGCTCCTCAATCTGGTGCAGTATCATCCTAGAATACATGTCAACTTTGCTGCTTATCAGTCCCCTCTCCTTTAGCGTCCCAAAGTGATGAATTATAATATCTTCCTTTCGGAATTCAAGCTTTTGCTCATTCATTGAATCCTCAACTAATTCATGCACCCTGTGCTTAAAATAGATGCCTAGCCTGTTCTTAAACAGGCGCGCAAGAAAATTTGAGATGTAAAAATAGTATTTCTTGACTTGCTCCAAATTTGATTTATTTTCATAAGCGCCTTCAAAGTAATTCTCCAGGTAAGATCTCTGCTCAAGCTGGAAGCCGGACATGTTGCCCTTGTGCTCAATTGCTTTTTTTATCTTTTCTGAGCCAGTCTCGTCAATAAACTCATCAGCATCCAAAACCAATATCCACTCCCCTGTTGCATGCTTCAGGCTTTCATTTCTCGCCTCAGAAAAATCGTCACCCCATTTGAAATCAAAAACTTTTGCTTTAAACTTTTTTGCTATTTCTTTTGTTTTGTCCGTGCTGCCAGTATCTACAATTATTATTTCATCGACAATACCTTTAACAGAATTAAGGCATTGCTCTAAATATTTCTCTTCGTTCTTTACTATCATGCATAAGGATATTGTTTGTTTTGGCATTTATGTATAGTTTTGGGAGAATATCAATTCCCTATTTTGGTTTTTAAGATACAATGTGTCTCCATTATTATTCCATATTGCTTTGCAAGGATAAAAAGGGCTGTTCCAGTATAATTCAGATGCTGAATCTGTGCCTGAGCCGCTGTATAAGCTAAACTCTTCTTGAACGCCTATAGTAAATGAAGGGAACACATAAGTGTGATCTTTGTCATCACTTATAATCCATTCGGTTAAATCACATGCGTAGTCGCAATTATTCCTGAATGTCACATATTCACCATTCAAAAAAGCAGCCTGGCATTCATTTCCTTCGGGATCGTAATGGAAGTTTGTTATTGAAAAACAAGTACTGCCGCATACATTTTGTGGCTGTGTTGTATTTTGAGTTTGATTTGTTTGCAGCGAAGAATTCAGGCATTGCCCGTTTTCGCACCCATAATCGCAAGTCGTAAAATAAATCCAGTCGTTGGCATTCTCATCACATTTTCTCAGCACATCCTTTCTGCAGCTGAAAGTGTTTGGACTGCAGAGCTGGGCACAAGTGTCATTCACGCATCCAGTGCTGCACTTTTCTGTTTCTCCGAATGAGCAATCAGCATTCCTGTAGATTCTCTCGAATTTGTTCAGGCATTTCCACCCTTCCGGGCATGATTGTACAGTTTTATTTTCTTTTGCCGCTTTATTTTTAGTTCCTTCTGTCGGTTTTGCCGTTTCACATTCGGAAGCGCATTCAGAATCCGAATAAGTTTTATCAATCCATTCTCCAGTTTTCAGGTCACATTCCATATATGCAAAGCCGCCGTCCCCGCAGCTTTCTTCGGTTTGGCAGCATCTTTCCTCGCAGAATTTATCATTTGGATATTTGCATGCCCTTAGAATTTCCGTTGCAATTGCCTGCCCTGTTATTGAGCTATCCTGGTATTCTTCTTCTGTTAAACTCTGGCTGCACGCTATCAATAATAAGATTGGGAAAACCAAATAACAAAAATTGTATTTTTTATTTGATATATTAAACACCCCTTTTGTGAAAAACGCCACCGCCCGGATTTGAACCGGGAAATCCTTGCGGAAAGCGGTTTTCGAGACCGCCGCACTACCGGGTTATGCGACAGTGGCATAAAATAATATTTTTTGGGCGAGTATTTAAAGTTTTAGAAGAACATTAAGCTAAGTATTCAAAACCCGGAGGTGGTCCAAAGTGAAGCTTAAGGTGGGGCGGATTAGATGAAATTAAATCTTGCTGCATATTGCCCTCTGGTTTTCCGAAAGTGAATGATTTTCCGTATATGTAAAAATCAACTTTGCTGGCATCTCTTTTGACCATCTCAATATCCAAATTAATGTATCGTGCATCGCACCCTCTGACTTTGGTTACTCTTGACGGGTCATATCCTTTCTGGGCAATTTCCCTTACAAAACTATCAAAAGCAACTGGATGCCCATCTTTTTCCTTCTCCCCCCATACTCCTGGAAAACTCAGCCTTTCAGCAATTTTTATTGTTTCTTCGTGAGGACTTACTTTTAGAAATGATGGTGTTATTCTATAATAAGTTCTGCCATCATACTCTATTTGTGCAATTCTATATCTTTTATCCTTGTTTGATTCCATTTCCTCGAGTGATGGCCAAACAACAGAGTCAATGCTTTGTAAATTTGTTTGCGGAGTTTGTGCAGCTGTTACCCCCTCCAAAGATTGAACTAATTGAGGTGGTTCTTTTGCCCTTAATCCTCCAAATAACTTTCTTAGAATACTTTCAGCCTTTTCCTTCACATTTAACACCGAACGAGCCGTAGCTTAAACTCAGGTTGAACTTCCTGCATAATAATTTCATTACTATCAAATTTTTCTCCGAAGGCTCATCTACTGTGCACTGCTTGAGGCCGGTGCTGTCCCAATTGGATTTTCCGTCTACTCCATTGCAGAAATCAATAAAAGTAGTGGGAATCTCAGCATTGAAGCTTTCTGTTGCATTCTTTATTTCTTCCTGTATTGCTTTCTTTTCCGGAGCGATTGTTATGTATGCCCAGAATACGCTTGTCAGCACAACACCTATAACTAAAGCTCCTGCGAAAATCCCCCATGCTTCAAGCTCTGAATAAGTTTTTGCCATTAGTAAGTAGGAATAAAATTGGGTTTATAAAGGTTTATGAAAGGAAAAAGTTAAGCCAGACTGCCAAAATTTTGCAGTCAGGCCTGCCATTTGCGTGTGTTTCACACGTTGCATAAATAAAGTTTATATACCAGATACATGATTGTGCTATCTATATAAAAAAGGTGATTAGAAATGATTAGGCAATGGCACGACATTAAGTTAGGGGAAGATGTTCCAAGAGAAGTGAATGTTCTTATCGAGATTTCTAAAGGCTCCAGCACCAAGTACGAGATTGACAAGGAGCACGGCCTTATGATGCTGGACAGGTTTGTATATTCAGCAGTTCATTATCCCGGAGATTACGGTTTTATACCCCAGACTTATGGCGGTGATGGTGATGCGCTGGACATACTGGTCTATACGAACGGCATTGTGCTGCCGCAGACGATTGCCCTGTTTAGGCCCATAGGCGTGATGAGAATGATAGACACCGGCGAGCGGGATGACAAAATAATAGGTGTTTATGTCAAAGACCCGAGATGCGCCAATATCAAGGACTTGAAAGATCTGCCTGAGCATACAACAAAAGAATACAGGGAATTTTTTGAAACATACAAAAACCTTGAAGGCAAGAAAGTAAAAGTTCTGGGATTCCTGACAAGAAGGGCTGCTTATAAACTAATAAGAGAAGGCATCAAGGCATATGAGAAAAAGTTCAAAAGAAAACACAGGAGATAAACTATTATTCTTGTTTTGTATCTGAATATACTTAGAAAAATAAAAAATGCTCCCGCCGAGCATCTATCCTTAGTCGCAATGCCCACCCTTTTCTATCTTATTTTTCTTTTTAGCTAAATTTGCAAGTATTTATTTTTAACACATAATTTGATTTTCCAGCAGATTATATTTTATTATTTAACTTATTTTACTACTATAAATACTTCCTATGTATAGCCTTGTTCCGGTATCTCAGCTAAATTGGATCATTTTTTGAATTTGCCTGCAAAACCCTTTATTTTTCCAAATATGCCGGGGTTATTTGGCTCAACAGTCACTTCAGGACTTTCTTCTCCTATTTCCTTTATTTTTTCTACCTTCGATCCATCCGGCGGCACTTTTTTTGCTTCATCTTGAAGTAAATTGAAATACTTGTCCAAATCCGGTATTTTTTGCGACAACATCTCAAATCCTTTCAGCAATTTATCTGTTTCTTCGAACTTTTTATTAAACTCTAGACCTAATTCTTTTTCCATTTTTTCAAATTTGCTGTTTATTAACTTGAGTATATTGCCAGCATAATTTTCAAAGTCGTCAAACTTAGATATAAGGTTTTCGACTTCCTTTTTATGTGCCAAATCCGAAATCTTAATTTTTATTGAATCAAACTCAGAGCTTATTTGCTTGAAGGATTTGTCAAGATCTTTAACAGTATCTCCAACCTTAACAAATTCGCTGGATTTTTTCTGCATTTCAGTAAATACCGTCTCAACCTTATCCGCATGCCTCTCGACAATTGCCTGCACTTTTTTTATATCCATAAGCTCTTTTTTTGCTTCTTCGTTTAAGCTTATGACTTGTTCCATACCCCTAAAAACATTCATTTTATTCTTGACTTCTTTAATTTCATTGACAACATTATTTATTGTGTTCTCCGTACTTTCCAGATTTGCCCGTAAAGCCTCAATCTTACCATCTGTTTTTCTCATCTCAATCATAAGCTTGTCTGGCTGCACCGTTTTTACAATGTCAATTGCTTGCGTAGCTTTTGCCTCTAGGTGCTGAGCAGCTTTGTCCCTGTCGATTAGCATGCTCCTTAACTCACCAATTTGCTGGTTTATCATAGAAAAACGCTCTGTAGAAGTTTTTTGTAATTCATAGAATGTACTAAACTGTGCTTTCAGCTTTTCGACATCAGCAGTTAGCATTCCAACCGAAACATCACTACTTTCTGGTGTTTTTTCGCTGTGCGGCGATGATGCAACCGGAACTATCAAATTACCTTCTTCGTCTAGCTCGGCTTCCGCTGGCTTTGGTTCTTCTTCCTTATTTTTTTTCTTGAAAAACATCATAGCAAATCACTTCATGGGGATATTATAAAGAATTTTGAAAAATTCATTATTTTTCCCATTTACTTGAACCGAGTTCAAGTTCCCAAAAATGCAATGCATTTTTTAGGACATTCAAAACTCCCTATAATCCTCCTTTTTCTACATTGTCTATTTCAGCTATAGCATCATTTAAAAGTTTAGCTATTTTTTGCACATCCTTGAAATCTTTTGTTACTTCAAGCATCTTGATTTTTGAGGGTATGGCCATAATCTTAAGCTCTGCGATTTTAGTATCCATTCCCTTTTTCCTGCATTGGCTAATTTTATCCTTGATTTGATTTAACTCCTGTTTTAAATTTTCTACAGTTAAATCTATGCCTTCGGCCATTTTATTTTACATTACTTAAATTTTTTTGTATTTCAATGCATTTCGCCAGTATCTTTGATTTGATTTCCTTGGGCGCGCTCTTATAAATATTCTGTATTTCGTGGTATAGGTTGCCCGCTTTCTCTTTTTCATTTTTTGCAATCAGATTCTTTGTTTGGATATACAATTTCTCGAACGACATTTCCAAATTATTGTTTTGGTCATCATCAGGGTCAATCATTTTGTTGGATGATGCTTCAAAGCTTTCTTTTTTTTCTTTAGAGCTTGTGTCTTCCATTTCAGTACCCTCTTTTTGCTCTCCGTTTTTGCTCTCTTCTGCTAATTTATCTTTGCTTATGTATTTCTTCCTTTCCTGCGTTGCTAATTCCCACTCCCCTTCCAACTCCCCTTCCGATATATATTTTATTTCTCTTTTTTTGGGTTTTTTTCCAAGTTTTTCCCACTGGGATTTTATCCTTGGTTTTAGGCCGTCTAAATATATATTGACCATATTGAAATTGCCGGATTTTACCTTATCTTGCGAGAGCTTTAATTCCAGCTTTAAGTCAAATATATCAATACCTTCATTTTCTAATTGCTCAAGCTGGTAGCTCAAATCTTCTATTATCTCATTATAGTTGTTGTATTTCTCTAATTCCTCTTCGCTTATACTTTGAATGCTGTGCATCGGCGGCCTAAAACTCACGAAATACGGCTTACCTTTGTTGTTGGAAGAGTTTTGTATAACTCCAGTGCCTACAGCAGCTTTGACAACTGACTGCAGTATCTTATCGCCATATTTCTCCTTAATCCTGTTGAGGTCGCCCTCATCCCTTGTTCTTAGCATTATCTCCGTATTGATGTTTGCAAGTACTTCTTGAGGGAAATCACTTAGCACCTGGCTTATCAATACCAAGCCGACTCCCCACTTTCTGAATTCTCTGGCTGCTCTTTCTATCTGCACAAAAACCTGGCCGGAGCCGCCAAATTTTGGCAATAAAGCGTGTATTCCGTCATATACCATCAAGTACTTTAATTCTCGGCTTTCGGGCAGATTTGCATGGAAAACCTCCCTTATTGTATTTGCCACAAATAACTCTATGTCCTTTATTTCAAGCTTATTAGTTACGAATATGTTTATTTCTCCCGGTTTCATGAATTTCTTGAATTCTATTAATTCCCGCGCATTTGTAACTTGACGCACATTTCCATTGAATGCCCGTGCATCTGTCCTTCTTAGGTCATATCCTTTGTACATGCTTAGCAATCTCTTATCTTCCAGTTTTCTCAGAAATCCTGTCCATTGGGCAGTTGGATCAAAGACTATTACTGCCACGCCCTTTAGCAAAGCTTCTTCCACTAAAATCTGTGCAGCCAGGCTTTTTCCGGAGCCGCTTGAGCCAGCCACTAATGTATGAACTTGGAATGTGTCAAGGTCAAAATAGGTTTTATTACTCGTTTCTGCGATATGCCCTATATATACTGATCTTGGGCCTGGCTGCGGCAATTGTGAATAATCTAACTCTATCTGATACCTTCTTTTTTCTTCTTTTCTTTTTTTGTAAACTAATGTTGAAAAAGTCCCTAGCGAAAGTGTAAGAATTAAAGCAGCCAAAATCCATGCGGGAATAATCCCGAATAAAGCGTATTTGTAGATTGGTTCAACTACCGTAAATATTGTAGATTGTTCTGCTGTCAAATCAAGAAAATCCGCTTTTACTTTCAACGCATAATCTCCTACAGGCAAATCGCTGGGAACTTGGAAACTTTTTAATAAAGAAAATGAAGTATACATCACAATCTCTTCCTTTTCCAGAAACGTGCTCTTGTTATTATTAATGCCTTGCAAACTGTAAGATAATGCAACTTTATATTTCTCTTCACTCAATAAATTTTGCAAGTCAACTGTATATTTGAATATGTCGCCTGCTGCTACCCTTTTGTCCTGAGAAGAAATCTTTATAACTAGAGCTTCAACTGATAACCTGTCTTTTTCAAGTACTAATACGTAAATTGGAATTTGCTCGTTTATATCGCCAGTTATGGCAAGGAAACCATCATATACTCCGGGCTCAACGTTTCCAAGTAAGGTAACCATAACTTCCCCACTGGAACCAGCATCTATAACAAGTCTTTCCTTATCAATCCTTGCAATTTTCTTGACGTCTCCTTCTATTGAAAACTTTAAGTCCATTGATTGTGTTTTATAGTTGGAAATATCTATAGGAACACCAATAAAGTTACCTACTTTCAATTTTCTCAATATTTTCTTGACAGATATCTCGTAATCAACTACACGTGTAGGCTGCTCTAATTGTGACTGAATGCCTGTGCCTGCGCCGCTTCCAGCGCCTTGACCGGCGCCTTGACCGGCGCCTTGACCGGCGCCGCTTCCAGCGCCTAAGCCAGCCTCTGTTGTGGTTATCATTGTTATGTTATGCTCTGTTGTTGCACTTTCTGTGACATTTATCACAGCTACATAGTTATTGAAACCAGATCTTGTAGCAACTAGATTATGAGTTCCTGCTAACACTTGGCCTAAAAAGTATCCGCCGCTGGAGTTGCTTGAATTTGATTTTCCGGCAACGCTTACTGCAACATCGCTAATCAAAGTTCCTGAAGATGTTTTTACTAATCCCTTTACTGAACCATTACCTACTCCTACAGCCACGGAAATAGGACTCATGCTAAAATTCAGTATCGTTATGTTATTTGCTAATATATCTACTTCTCTTGCGTAAGCATTATAACCGCTTTTTGTTGCAACTAGATTGGTTGTGCCTTGCAAAGCTGTTATGTTATAAAATCCAGAGCTATTTGTTGCGTTTGACACTCCAGCTACAGTTACAATAACATTTGCCAGGCTAAGGTTGGTTGAGTTGTCTGTTACAAATCCTTGTATAGTTCCATTGTTAAGCAGTGTTCCATTTTGGGTTTGAGCCACTGCACTAATTGCAGCTGTCATATTAATTATAAAGCTTAAATTTTGGCTGTCCCTTATTGAAAAATTGCCGACAAAATTGCTGTAGCCGCTTTTAACGGCAGCTATTACATGCGTTCCCTCTGGTATCAAAATAGAATAGTTTCCGGTTGCATTTGATTGTGCAGTCAGTCCGGCAATGCTAATAGTAACATTGGCAATTGTAGCGTTAGTTGAGTTGTCTTTTACGTAGCCAGATATTGTAGCGTTTGCACCCAAAAATCCAAAGAATTTCGCAAGTGTCATGTTTTGTTTTGTTTCTTCGCCAATTGTCGTATTTATTACGCTTATATTGGTAACATATCCGGACTTAATTGCTATTATATGGTATGTCACCCCCCCAGGAGCCGTGAAATTGAAAAACCCATTAGAATCTGTTAGAGAAACATTGCCGCCCGCGCTGACTGTTGCATCTGAAATTGGAAGTGTGCTATTTGATTCAAATACAAAACCACTTATTACTGAATCTCCGATTTGTCCTGAACCGAAGCCGGCTGGGCAGTTGTCATTTGGATCTGCAAAAAAATACCATGTTGCTGAATTATTTTTTACAGGCAGCAGTGCCTGATAGTCAATAAGTGTACCTTTAAAACTTCTTTTGGAGGCAGCAAAAACTTTGATGACCAGAACAAGCTTGCCGCTTGAATTAAGTATACCGGTAAAAAACAGCGTATTGTTTGGAGCATCATTAACATTGGTATACACAGAAGGAATGCCAGATATATTTGTTGTGCCAAGCAATATTGATTCATTATAAGTAAAAGTATTATTTGCTCTTTCTTTGGTATTATTGCTTAAATTCAGCAAATCCCGGTCAATCATATCAGTATTTCCGGCAATAACATTCGAGAAATTTATTGTGATATTATTGCTTGCATACATTTCATTAACGGCTTTTGTTGGGTCCATGCACTCAAATACAAAAGTCTCTGCTGAAATTGCCCCAGAAGTCGCAGCTATAGTTTGTGTTTCATCGAATCCCTCCTGTGAAAAAACAAGGCCAAAAATACCTGCCCAATAGGAGGTTATTTCTCTATGATCTATTGCTACAGTAGTAATGTAACCCGCTTGTGCAGGAATTTGAGTGCCGGCAAACCCTATAAATTTTTTAACCATAACCAAACCAATAATAGCTCCACCTAATAATACGATTAGTAATATGACGTACATAAATTTGTAGTCAAAGATTTTTTTCTTGCTATTCATTTTTCTCTTCCTTAGTTTTCTCTCTAATCTTTTCCATAATCATATATTCAAACCCATGGCTTCTGTTTGCGAACACTTTTTCGGCTATTTTTTGGTCTAGCCAATCGAGCAATTCCTTATCCAGAGTAATTGTTAGTCTTTCTTTCATCTTCCAACTGCATTTTTTTCTTGATTAAATATTCAAATCCATGGCTTCTGTTTGCGAACACTTTTTCGGCTATTTTTTGGTCTAGCCAATTAAGAAATTCTTTATCCAAGTTTATGGTAATTCGTTCTTTCATATTATTACTACATACTTAATCATATTAAATCATATATAAATGTTTCGTTTTTGTAATTAGTATAGAAAAATGTATATTAATTACATATAAATACATATTGAGTATGCAATTAAATAATTAATTAAATACAAAATTATTTAAGTTTAGTAAAGATTAAATTGATATATATATATAATACGACTCACATTCCATTTTTGTTATGAACCAGAAAATCAATAGATTATTAATTCTTTTTTTGCTAATTTTCTCAATTATTACTTAGCATTTTTTACTGGTATGCTAACCGGGTGTTATCGATTCCCAATAGAATAAATAGGAAAATTACTCCGTTTATTATTAAATTACCTGAAAAATTCTTGACTAAACAACAGAGTTCACTCCATGCTTTCCACTTACGCACGTAAAAATTTCTGATTTTATGATTTATCTAATAAAATGCCTTAAATTCTTCCACTTCTAAGCCGCTTTTTGTAAACTTTAGGCTATTCATGCCCGGAATTATGTCGCAGCCTCTCATTTTTTTAACAGATAATGTTCTGCTTACATTCTTGCTTGTGTCATGCAGCTGTAAGAATATAACGCCATCGCAGACATACTCTGAGACCCCGTCTCTGGTCAATGTCGCTGAGCCATCAGTATCAGTCAAAAACAAGGTTGTGGCGTTTATGTCACCAATCCTGTCTATAAACAAATATGTAAACTGTGAAATATCTTCAAAAGGGGTGTAGCCCGCCGTCTTCAGGATTTTTTTCTTTATTGTTCCTGTTGGATCAGGCTGGTTGTGCAATGGGAGATTGAACATCTTTGCATTTATAGACAATGCAGACAGCGAATCAATGACAATTCTTTTCGCATTTATCTTCTTAGCTTTTTCTGTTATTGCATCAACGAGCATAAATCCGCGCTGGTCTATCGGAACTTTCATGAATTCTATTTTTCTTTCTTTCAAAAACTGCTCTAAACTCCACCCAAACTGGCTGGCATAATACAGCAATTTTTCTGTTTTATCTTCAACGCTTACAAATAATCCATTTTCATTCTCTTCTTTTATTCCTTTATACAGGAACTGCAGCCCAAAAATAGTCTTCCCTGTGCCGGGAGCACCGCATATTAATACGGAATGCCCATCAAGAAATCCGCCGCCAATAAGTGCGTCAAGTCCCCTTATACCACTTTTTATTTTTTTCATTCAATCACCCAACATCATTTGTGCTTTTGTTTTTTATTTAAACTTTTTTTAAGTTAAAATTATGACTATAACACAATAGTATCGGGATAAACTTCAATCCCATGTTCTGTAATCTTCATTGAGCATATCTTTGACTCGTGCTTTGTACCCCTCATTTTAAATACCTCTACAGCTCTAAAGCGCAATCCTTTTGGCTCTCTTTCGTTGTAAAATAATATAATTGCATCAGCCATAAAACCCATAACCGAGGAATTATACTGATCTGGATGATTATCCTCTTCGGCAACAACAACAGTCGTGCAATCCCACTCCTTAATCATGTCAAATAATGCTACAAGCATTTTTCTTTTTTCTGACTCACTTTCGAACAGCGAAGTGTATGCTGACAGCGAATCAATCACTATTCTTTTTGCTTCCACTTCCTTTATCGAGTTTTCAATTTCTTTGCTCCTTTCCTTGACTATTTTTGCTATCCTCTCAGGACTATACTTTAAGAATATGAATCTTCCCTGCTCCTCAACCTTCTTCAAGTCCCATCCAAATACCAGCATGTGCTTATAAAACCTTTCTTTGACCTCCTCAAATGATATGTAAATGCCGGTTTCGTTATTATGCAGTATACCCTCAGCCAAAAACTGGGTAGCAAAAATGCTCTT
This sequence comes from Nanobdellota archaeon, assembly GCA_038046185.1. GTDB lineage: Archaea > Nanobdellota > Nanobdellia > Woesearchaeales > GW2011-AR4. The sequence continues at coordinate 23,424 of JBBSWR010000144.1, read as the reverse complement.
TCCGCTGCCTCCTCCTCCTTGAACTAAAACAGCGCTATTTTTCTCAAAACCCCCGTCTGTTAATTTATCCAGCCCTTTTATTCCCGTAGTAATCCTCTCTTCTTTGTTCATTTTTTGTTGTATTGCGAAATCAATAAAATGCTTTATATTCCTCAACTTCTAGTCCTGATTCAGTAAATTTCAAGCTATTCAGTCCTGGAACTATGCTTGTGCCTCTCATCTTCTTGACAGCAATCGTCCTGTTTACAATTTTGCTGGCATCATTAAGCTGGAGTTGTATGACCCCATCGCATACAAATTCAGATACGCCATCTTTTGTTAACTCGCTGGAGCCATGCGGGGAATCTGTTATGAAGATGCAGGTTATTCCAAGTTCTTCTATTAAATTTATAAAGTGATATACGAATTGCGTAATATCTTCAAATGCCAGATAAACCGCAGACAAAGAATCCACAACCAGCCTTTTTGCATTAATTTCCTGCACTTTCTGCCTGACAGAATCAACTATATCAAATTTTCTTTTGTCTGGGGGAACTCTAAGAAATTGTATTTTGCCATCCTTTTCGAGTTTGTCTATATCCTTCCAGCCGAATTCTTTGGAATAATCTTTTAATTTACTTGGATTTTCCTCTATGCTTACATACAAGCCATTCTCGTTAAAATTCTTTGCACCCTTATACAAAAATTGCAGCCCAAATATGGTTTTACCAGTGCCAGGCGCTCCGCATAAAAGTATAGAATGACCTCTTGGAAAGCCGCCATTTACGAGAGCATCCAATCCGTTTATTCCAGATTTGACCCTTTCCATTTTTAGTTTATCAGCTCGTCTATAGTTTTTTCCAGCTCTTTTTCTTCTTTTCTTGTTGCAAAACTATAAGGCAAAACACCCACAATCAAAGCCAGAAATCCAGTTAAAACAAGTATATTAAGCTGCATAACAGTAACCATTTTGTTTACCAAACCTACAACAGCAACTGCCAAAAATACAAAAAATAGTATTATTCCTTTATTCAATATGAGAAGTGATTTTTCTCTATGCAGCTTAAGTTTTTCTATTCTGAGCATTATTATTTGTTTTTCCGCTTCTGATAGCTTCCTTTTCGGGATGTACCTAAAATCTTGTTGAGTATCCATTTTCTTCTAAATGCTGCTGGATTACTTATTAATAAACCTATTGATTTTGCGGTAAAGTCAAGTTAAGTGGGAAAATTCAAAGCCAACAATGGCGCTGGTCGGATAGGGGATGCTCCCTACAGGATGTCCGACGGGGAACGAAGTGACGACAGCTGCCATTATTGTTGGCTTAGTGTGTGTAAAATAAAAACACACTTAACTTGGAATTGCCTGATTTTGCGCTTCAAGCTTTTTTAAAATCTCTATCATCTCTTTTCTTGTCTTTATTGCCTTTATTTTTTCAGCTGCTTCCTTATCGATATTTGCCAGCCAATCACTGAAATCATTTCTCTGCTCGTTAACATGAGCTATGAATGTTTTATCGTCTATTGCCTGAAGCGCGTCTAACATTTCTTTTTTCTTTGCTATTACAATTCCATTTTTTAGCGTGAGAACTCCATGTTCCTCTAAACCAGATTTAGGAGCCGATTTCTGATGATCTTCGAATTTTTTTCTCGCTTCTTTGGCTCGTTCCAGCTCTTCTTTTAATTCTGATTCTGTAACCAGTTTTAATCTCCTTTTTTCAGGCTGTTTGCCTAATTTATCCCAATTGGATTTTATCCTTGGAGTAAGCCCTTCAAGATATATATTAACCATATTGAAGCTCCCTGACTTTACCTTATCAAGGGCCATCTTAACCTCGAGCTTTAGATCAAATATATCCACTCCAGATTTTTCAAGCTGCTCAAGCTGGTAGTCTAAATCTTCTATAACTTCATTGTATTTGTTGTAATTATCCAATTCCTCGTCGCTTAAGCGCGCATGCTCGTGCAGCAGCGGCTTAAAAGATACGAAATAAGGATTGCCTTTATTATATGCTGCGTTTTCCATCATGCCTGTGCCGGTTGCAGATTTAAGCAATGACTGAAGCATGTAAGAGCCATACTTGTTCTTTATCCTCTCGAGGTCTCCTTGATCTCTGGTTCTCATTTGTATTTCTGTGTTTATATTGGCTTTTGTCTCTCCTACAAAATCTGTCAAAACTTGGCTTATTAGTATCAAGCCGACTCCCCACTTTCTGAATTCTCTGGCTGCTCTTTCTATCTGTATGAAACCTTGCCCTGAGCCGCCAAATTTTGGCAATAATCTGTGAACTTCATCAAAAATTATGAGAAGTTTTAACTGGCTGCTTTCAGGAAGGTTTGCATGAAATACTTCCCTTACGGTATTTGCAACAAGTATATCAATATCTTCAGGATCTAATTTGCTCACTGAAAAAATGTTTATTTCCCCGGGCTTAATAAATTTTTTAATATCTATAATCTCCCTTGCATTCATAATCTGCCTTATATTTCCATTGAAAGCCCTTGCATCAGTCTTCTTAAGGCCAAATTTTGGATAGAGGGCAAACATTCTTTTATCAGCATTCTTTCTTAAGAAGCCCGTCCATTGGGCAGTGGGATCAAAGACTATCACAGCCGTTCCTTTAATTAAAGCTTCCTCGACCAGAACCTCAGCTGATACTGTCTTGCCGCCGCCTGTGGAGCCGGCAACTAGTGTATGCGTCTGCAATTGGTCTATGTCAAAATAAGTTTTTTTGTTTGTTTCCGGTATCATACCTATATACGCTGATCTTGGGCCTGGCTGGGGCAACAGGCTATATTCAACTTTTGCAACATATCGCTTATTTTTAGCCTTCCTCTTCTTATAGATAAAAAAGGATAATAATCCGGTTATAACAAATATTCCTGAGAACAATGCCCATCTAATGGGCAGTATGCCCAATAACTCATAGTCAAGAATTGGCTCTACTACCCTAAAGCGTTTGCTGGATGACGATGACAAGCCAAGATACTCTGCCTTTACGTTTATCACATATTCTCCCGGTCTGATAAAATCAGGCATGGCAAATTCCTTCACTAGGGAAAAAGCAGTGGATAGCTGCACATCATCCGTTTCCGTAAAAAATGATTTTTCAAATTTATAAGTTGATTGGTCTTCCAATCTGTCTATGCTTGAAGATAATGTAACATTATATGTTCTGTCGGTTATGAGATTTTGCAGGCTTATCTTATACTTAAAGATGTCCCCTATTTTTGCTTTTTCGGTTATGGGTTCTATTTCAATCAGTAATGCTTCTACAGGAATTGTGTCTAAGCTAGTTACAGTTATGTTAATTGGTATTCTTTCTTCAATTGTTCCTGAAACAGTAAAATGCCCTGTAAGCGTGGTTATATTTTCTCCGAATACAGTTAGCTTTATCTGCTCAGCAGCCCCAGGCTCTATAGCAGCGCCATTTTTATCTAATGCCGCAACTTTAATCAAATCGCCTTCAATGCCAAATCTTAAGGATAATTGAGTAGTGCCGTCATTTGTTATTTTGATTGGAACTTCAACGAAATCTCCTAGTTTTACTCTTTTAGTTATTTGCTCAGGCTCAATTTTAACGCTGGTTTGGGCGAAAGCATGGAGGTCTATACTGAGTATAAAGAATAAGGATATTATTACTACGAGCTCTATTAATTTATTATTTTGCACTTCTTTTATTGATTTCATATAATTAATTTGAGTTCATTGCACTATAAAGTTCCAAACATTTCTTTGAAACTTCAGCCTTGTAATTCTTAGGTATTACCCTATACAAAGATTGTATTTGAGAATAAATTGCAAATGCCGCCTGCTTATTATTTGCCTTTATGCAGTTATTTGCCTTTTCTGCCAGCTGATTAATGTATAATCTATTAATTCTATTTATCAATTCTATAACAGAATCCTTAATCATATCTTTTTTCTTTTTATCAAGATTATTAAATTTAATATTAACCTCTTTGTATATCAAGGAAGATTTTTCATAATTATTATTATTAACTTCAACTAGGGCCGAATCTATCAGCTGTTTGGTTTCATTTAATTCCTTCCCATTAAATGCGTACTTAAATTTACCAGAGCTTCCAAACTGGTAATGCAAAAACACAAGCAGCAGGATTATCATAACGGCAAACTCGATAATTAATCTTGCATTCAATGTTTTAACTAAATTTCCCGGAATCTGGTCAAATACAGAAAATCCTGTCAGTAAGTTTCCGCTTTCGGATTTCAAGTTTTTGCTTAACAACACAGATTTTATTTCCTCGGTGCTCTCTAGGCTCACTTTTTTTTCCACGTAGAAAGAATAATCTTTTATCTTTGATAGGTCAATCTTAATAACAGGGTCATTATCAACAACCTCATAATCAAACAATAATTTAAGCTCGGTTAAATTTTTTGCAATGCCCTTTGGTATAACTTCAAAATAGACTAAATCTTTAAAGTCTTTATCAAAGTTGACTATTTTTTGTATAAGGGTTATTGTATTTTTATTTCCAGATATGTACTCAACGTCGATTATTTTGGCTTTTGTTGTAACACTAATCAAAGACTGCAACTTAAAGTTTTGCTGCACTAGGTCGTTCAAATTGTTTTTGCTTAATTTGGCATTTGTGGAATTAGCCAGTATTTGAAGCGCATTATTTATATCCTCCTTGTTGGGATACTTAACAAATTCATTTTTATCAATTACTTTTATAGTTTTTGGAGTAGTATCCTTCAAAATTTTTATTCTATTGAGGATATTTTTTGTTTCTTCCTCTAATTCGGTGTCATTTAGTTTTCTCCATTGTAGGCTGTGTAAGTCTCTGTTAGCCCTCTGTACGGCTATTACTGCTTTATCTAAATTGTTCTTTAATTGCAGCGCTTCTGCAGCTTCTTTGTTTTCTGCATTTAAGCTGCCAATCTCCGACATAATTTCACTTATTTGAGACAGTATATCTTCAGAATTCTTATCTTCCTCATTTAAATCGATAGAAAGCTGATTTTCTATTAAAGATGCGTCAACTGTAAACGAGTATATTTCACTATAATTCGAATTGCTTCCAGCGTCTATGCAGCCTATTTTCCACTCGTATGTTGTATTTTTCAATCCGCTGATAGTAAATGAGTTCTCTGCATTGCTTTGCAGATTTGAATCAACGCCAGATATTTTCCACTCGCTTGAATTCATTTTTGTGTATAATGTACAGCTTAAGAGGGATTTGTCTAAGGCTCTATACACAAAGGAAATTATGCCATTGGAAATTGTTGATTTGTCTGTCGGACTAATGAGCTGTATTATCGGAGGCAAATTGTCATCTTCTATCAAGACGACTTCGAGCAATGAATTGCCATTTATTTCTGTTTTATTTGAAAATTGTGCATAGCCGGGTTTTTTGACCATCAACCTGTAAAACCCAGCTATGTTTGAATAATCAGCAGTCCCTGAACCAGTTGTATTTCTGATTTCGTCCTCAAGCCAGATTTCTGCATTTTGGATAGCAGAAGAAGTAGAGTTATCCCTAACTATCACTGTAACATTATACACTTTTTTAACATAAATTGTCTCTAAATCGGTTTGGTTCCACTTTGAGTCGCTTACAGTCAGATTTACGGTATAGGTTCCATTTGATGCATATGTGAAAACTTGGCTATCGCTGGTGCTGTCTATAACGCCATCATTTTGGAAATCCCATTTATAAGAAACTGCACTATTATTGCCTGATACGCTTGAGGCAAAGAATACGGGATTTCCTTCCTTTATTGTTGTTGCGTTAGGCATAATTGTAACAGCAATAGGGCTCGCCACTGGAGGCAATATTTCAAATGTCCTGTTTATATATTGAGTTATGTTCAAATAGTACAGAGTAGCATTGATTGTATAATTTCCTGCATTGCTAGTGTTTGAAATTATTCTTGTTTCAGCAACAGGTGCGCCGCTGAATACAGGAATGAAAGTGTGCCTATAAGCAACTAAGTCTTGCCGTATTATTGTCAAATTGACTGTGGAATTTGCTCGTGCTATAACAGTTACAAAGACATTATCCGTCAGATTATAAGATTCCCTATCAGTCGCAACACTGAAATTTATGCAAGTTCCGCACCCCCCGCCACAATCAACTCCAGTTTCATCCCCATTTTGCAATGCATCTGAACAAGAAGGCTGTTGAAAGAGTGTAAAATTGAAGCTAAAATAGTTCAAATTGCCATTATTATGGAAATCTGAAGCATTAATTGTCAGGTTGTTTACCCCGCCCGAGAATGTTATATTCATAATTTTGTATTTATTTGCGCCTAGGTCGATTGGATTTGAGAAATTATTGTTGTTTATTTTATAGCTTAAAGTAGAGTATTCGCTGGAATTAAAGCTGGCAGAAATCAACCCGCTCGTTCCGCTGAATGCCGTATTGTTTGTTATATTTAATAAAACATTAGGTGCCGCTGTATCATTAACCCAAAAAGAATAATTTATAATGGCTTTATTTCCGAAAATGTCCCGTATATTAATTGAAATATTATGCGCACCATTTTCCAAGATTCCGTAATTTATACTGCCATTAAGCAAGCCGCTGAACGATGCTTCATTGCCTAAATTAATAAATGGTTTTGCATCCAGGGAATAATTTGCATTTACAGTCTCATTTATTGTAAAATTTAGGTATATATTTTCTCCGCTTTGCAGAACGCTTGAGTTTTCAGGGCTTTTTATTGTAAGATTTGCCGTTCTGTTGTCTAATCCAAGGATTATGGAAGAGAAATGAGGCACATAGATTATCAATGAGCTTAGATTTTTAACATAGCATTCAACGCCCTTAAAACCATTAATGCATTCTTGCGCATATCTGCAAGAGCCGATTTTGTCGTCCGGGCAGTATATTACAACATTGAAAACGTCAGATATGTTAAATTTGACAGTGCCATAGTAGTTTTTATCGGATATGAAATCGTCAACTCCCTGAACGGAGACGATTGCCTTGGTATCCATGCCATATTGCTTCAGCGAATCTTCTAAACCTATATTCTCTGTTTTTATCTTGATGTTTTTGCTGCTGTCCCAGTCTGCATTTGATGCGTTGAAATCGTTCAAAGATACTATTATTTCGTTATTTACATTTTGCCTGGACAAGCGGCTGGTTGAATTATCATTCACCTTACTATGAGCAACACTAAACACCATACTGGCGTTCTTGCCTTGGCTCAATTCTCTTAATTCATTACCATATTTGTCTTTTAAGTCTATTTTTTTGATTTGTGTATTATTTCTTCTTATCTTATCAACACTTCTCAGCGCTTCTTCCATGCTAATGTTTTTAACTGAGCCAATGCTTTCTTCAAACCTCGCTGTTAAACTGCTCCATCGCGAGTAATATATTTCTGAATAAGGCCTTTCTCTGCTTAAGTTATAGTCAACATATATAACTTGGGCACTTATAATATTATTTTCAGAAGCATCGTGCATACCATATGTTAAATATAAAGGGGTACTCCAATTTTCCCTTGTTGAGTCAAGACTTACGAACCCGCAGCATTTTTGGCTGCCATAACAAATTGCAGTTAAGCTGTTTTTTTCTATTGAATATATTTCCCATCTGGCGCAAAGCTTATCCTCATAAACATCCCAATTAAACTTTGCATCAGCAACAAAATCTATAACCCCGTTTATTTTTTCTATGCCATCATTATCTTTATCGTAATTTATATCATCACCATATTTTAAATTCAAAAAGATTGTTTTATTTTTGCTATGCAAGCCAGAATTGACATTGTCTAAGTCAAAAATAACATCTTGCTGGTTTAGCTCCAAATTATCTATGCTCAGATAAATTCCTTTTTCATTCTGATATGCCTTAACTGCTAAAGCAAAAATTAACCAGAAGCATAATATAAGTATAAGTAGAATGATATGAAACATTAATTTTTTTTCACTTTGTTTATTACCGGCTTTATTCATTTATCCAATCACCCTTTTTTAATTGCGATTTAATCTTGTCAAGCTCTTTAGAGACCTCTTCATGAATTCTTTTGACGCTTTTTTGCCTTATCTCCCGTTCTATGCCTTCTCTCAATTTTTTTATCTCAAAAAGCTCAGGATTAGCGTGGAAACTCCACTTTTTTCTTATAATGCCCCTCACTTCTTCGCTTAAATCCAAGAAATGTTGAGTTTTAGCTAATTCCTTAAGTCTAGAAACTAAAGATTTAGGCATTCTAACACTGACCATGACATCATGCACTGTTATCAACTCCGGTATTGTCTTTAAACTGTGCTATATGTTCTCTACAGAATTCCCTTATAGCCTCGGATCTGCTGTTGTATATTCCTTTCTCTACTAAGGAATCAAGCCATTGAACTATCTCAGATGGCAATCTTACGTTAAGTATCTCTATGTCATTCATTTGTAATCTTTTAGTAAGATGTTTGTATGATAATATACTTACTTCTAAGTCTTATATAAATCTTTCGTTTTTATTCACCGACTAGTAAGTTATTGGTAAGCTATATGTAATCTGTTGGTAATCTTATAGTAATTTATTCAAAGAACAAAATTCCACTTATTCTATGGTAAGTGGTTTAAGTGCAAGCGAACATAGCATGGAATTTTGTGCGCTCAAATATTGGAAATCGGTCAAATGGTGGGTGAGTTCATGTTGCTTGTGAGGCTCGTGAATTTGAGTGTGAGCTTGCGAACACTCTCATAAATAAGTGACTCACTCACATTTCACAAAAAAACCACACCATGGTTAAAATAAGCAAACGTGCCATCTATTTGGATGGGTGTTTTTGACAGAAAAAAAGCGCAGTAAAACTTTCATTCTGGCACTTTTTTGCCATTAAACTCTGTTATATCGCCCTTGCTGTTCAACTTTATAACTAAATCATTCTTCTTAGTGCTATTATCCAGCTCTGCAAATATGTGAACGATAACAACCCAGTTTTTATTTTCCTGATGACTATTAACGCTGCTAACATTATATTGAGGCAGATTTAATGTTGAATTCTCTACCTTAGCAAAAAATTTTACATTTTGATTTACAAACTCCAATGCTTTTGCTTCTGCCTGGGTTTGAGTAATGCCGCTGCAGCCACTGATTAATACAGCAGAGACCACTAGAAAAGCCATCAAAATTGATGTTATTCTTGATTTCATTTTCTTCCAAGCAATTTAATTTTATCCTTTATTTTAGAAAAAAATGTCGCCTTTGTAACAGTATTATCCTGTATAAATTTCTCCATTAATTTGCTGTATTTTTCCATAATCTTACTCAGCTTTTCTTCGTATTTTCTTTCAGCTTCTTCATGCAATTTATTTTTTTCTATTTCAGAAAGGTACTCGTCCATACATTTCTGCTTCTGCTCTTCATACCAGTTATTGATTTCTTCTTCATCCATTCTCAACCACAATAACATATGCAAGAATTGCAATTACTTTCATTTTTAGTGAAATCGGTTCTTCTAAATTTATAATTAAGAGATTGGCATTGTGAGTTGCATCTTACTTTACAGGCATTTTCGTCTTCAACAGTGTGGGAGAGCAAGTTAATGAATTTTCCGCACTTATCTTCTATTTTAAATGATATATTGTTTTTGGTGTAGCCGTCTATTGTAAAAAGAAGCAATAATACAGCAGCCAAAACAACAATCAGCACAAGTTTTAAGTTTTTCACTAAAACACCTTTATAAAATTTTGCTTTGTCGTCCATCATTTTGCACTTTTAGGTTCATAAGTTAAAATTTTACTGACGTGCGGGTGGCCTTCCGCAAGCAGTTTGAATCCATTATTAAGTCCGTTTTTAAATATTTCTTGCTCCTTTAAATAGTAATTAGATGTGTTGACTACGGCCAATATTGTAATCACCAATCCCATCAAAATAGTGGTTGTAATAAGATTCTTAGAAATTCCAAGATCAATTAGATCGCCATAAGACACCAAAAATCCGAAACCAAACAGCAAATAAGCCACGCCTTTTGTGAATTGGCTCCCAGTCAGCATAAATATCAAAGCAACTGCTATAGTTGCTGCAAGGCCCGCTAATGTCAGCGCCGTATTATTATAATAAACATCGCATCTAATCTCTGTATGCGGAGCTATTATGTCATAAATCACAGCTTTAAACTGATTACAGCCATAATACTGGGCCAGATAAGCATGACCAAGCTCATGTACAGAAATAGTACTTATAAAAATGAACGCGCTTATTGAAGTAATAAATATTAAAAACTTGATTAAGACGGCAGTGTATGATAAAAACAAATTAGGTTTTTTTCGTTTTGGGCTTTCTTTTATTACTCCTATTTTTTTAATATCGAGATAAATCAATAAGAATACAAAAAACATCAAAGTCGTAGGTAAAAACCAATACAACTTATAGGATATTTTTCCTAGATAGATAAGGGCGGAGAGGAATATGGAGATTATCGCATAGGACAGGCCTGAGTAGCCAGCTAATCTTAAATAGAAATTTGAGAATAAAACTAAGTCAAGAAAAACTAAAATCATAAGCAAATAAGAGATGCCCACGGTAATTATAAAAAACGCCTTAAAACTATAGTTAATGGCAAAAATAGTAGTTATAAAAAGAACAAGCAAGTAAATTAATTTCTTGTTATTTGTAAGTTTATATACAATGTATAATATTAGCATGGCGCTTAAAACAGTTAAAATCATGCTCATAAGAATAAAATCCTTATCATTAGGCTCTAGTACATTAAAAACCCAGAAGAAATTTAAGGAAGACATTAACAGATAGAAAATTCCAATTACCCCCAGGATAGTTCCAATCTTATACAAAATTTCTCCCTTTTTTAAAAAAAAGTAATAGACATAAAAAGATACCAATGAAACTGCCAAATATGCCGCAGCATTCAAAAAAACTATTACATTCATTGTTTCCCTTTTTTAACATTTAAAACTATTAAGCAGGTTAATATAAGTTAGCTTATTTTGCTCGAAATGCGAAGACTCGCTCACAACCACAAGTATAATTTCGTTATCATCGCATAAAATCCCGGAAACCAGCGAATCAGCATTTTTGTCATTAAAATTTATTCCATAAGTATACCATGTTTCATTATTGAAGTTTTCCAATTTGACAACGCTAAAAACTTTTTTAACATCTTCTTCTTTCAAATTCGAAATATTATCATCATTATAGAAATCCCTCAATGCTTGCAACCTTCCTGCTGCCAGTGTATCTTTCACTTTTGGTTTGCTCACCATAAATAATATGGTATTTTTCCTGTTGTCTAATAATGCCCACCTGTCCGGCAAATCTTTAGTAATCTCTTCCATTCCGCTTGGATACTCAAAAGAAAACCCATAATTTTCGCTCCTGAATATGAGTTTCTGGCTAATGCTGCCGGTATCATCTGTGGGCTTATTCCCGCATCCGGCAATCAAAGTTATCAGAAACAGAGCAATAATTCCTGCAACAAAACTAAAGATTCTCATCAATGCGTAAGTTCCGTTATTGCTTATAAATCTTTTGCCGTATTAAGTTAAAGTCGCATCAATAGCCCCAAAGATTATTGTGCCGTTGCAGACGCCGCTTGCGCCTAATGGCACCTGAAGTTTCCAAAATGAAGAGTTGCTGCTATTTCCAAAACTGCGGTCATTTGTTCTTTGGGGTATTGTTAAATTAAATATCTGCCTTGTCTGGTTTGTAAGATTATACATTTCACCAAATGCCAAGTTATTGCCGGGATAAAATCTTTGATTGCCAAATGTTATGTTTGTGCCTGATTCGCATATCATTGTTACGTTCTGCCCGATGCTTTCATTATCTCCGCCATAACCTCTTAGAGTAACATTTATTGGGATATTGCCCCCATTCGTGATATTTTGCCTTATATAATTAGATGTTTGCGATACAGACATATTTCCATAATCTAGAACAGGATTTTCAACATTTATGCCCACAACTTCATTCAGGTTAAAAAAACTGGAGTTCCTATTGCTTGATAATCCTCCGCTGTCATTGACTGTCATATTGCACTGCCAGTTAGCCGAATTAGCATAATATTGAACAGGAAATTGGCACAAGCAGCTTGCGTTTTGATTGTTTGTTCCGGGAATAGAAGTGCAATTGCCGCAAGTCGAGTTTGTGTAATGGGTATTATTATCATCAAGCGCATTTGAAGCAACTGAAATGTCATAAAGTGTAGCTGTTACATTTTTAATATCCAGGAAACCATTAATATCGAATACCGAACCATTGCATATTACTGCTGTTACTGTGTTAGCGGTAAGATCTATATTTCTTTGCGCATCCAGAGGAGAGTCAATTTTAACCTCATATAAAGTTGGCTCAGTATTAGATACGTTAACTCTTGCTATAACAGTTTGATTAGTAACATTAAGCCCCATCACACTGTTTGTTATCAAAGAAACTCCTGAAAAAAGTGTGATTGCCAACAGAATACCAACTAATAAATATGCTGTAAGTTGCAAGATTTTTTTTTTAATTTTTATTATCATGTATAGTTATTTTAATATCATGATTATTTCAGAACCTTGATTTATCCAGTAGTTATTGCACCTTGGGTTAATGCAGACTAGTAAGGTACTATCTCTATTCTCTCTCGTGTGTAATTTTTGGCTACATACTTTGCAGTTTCCTTCCTTAACTACCATTTTTTACTGACGTAATAACTGTTTTTTCTTTTTTTGGCATTTTTGTTTAGCCTTGAAAGCCGATTAAATGCAACCTCTTCCATGAATTTGATGTAGCTTGGCTCAAGATTTGGATATTAAATCATTTTCACTTTTTTTAATCAAAAATTAAGGCAAAGAATTTTGGCCTTAGAACATCTTTCTTCATTTCGAGGTGTTTTAGGATGTTTTCTGCCAAAATTCCAGCCAGGTTTTGATTATTATATTTAGGCTACCTCCTTCTAGTTTCATTTACTGCTTTAGCCTTATGTCAGCTCTACGAAAAAGTAATAGCTAGTTGCCTGTACGCTATCACCATTCTCACCAACTAACATCTCAAAGTCTAGACTGCTTCCTGAAAAGCCGGTTTGGTCCTGCTCAAGCAACGCTACATATATCACTCTTTCAGCTGACTGATTTTCGAACAATATTGTCTCGTTGAATTTGGTTCCAGTCCAAGCATCGCTGACATACAAAGATGCTATTGGACATCCATCTCCTGCTAATATAGTTTTACTGCCGGCACTAAATGAACCGCTGTAAGTAAGATTAAATGTTTCATTCACACCGTCTCTATCTGTTTGTGCTGCTCCTATAGAACTCTCTAGCCCACCCAAAGTGACGTTTTGCGAGGCATCAGTAAAGTTAAAGCATTCAACATTAGCCCATGTAGGCGTTGTGGTGTGGTTTACTGCATAAATCTCACCTCGAGGGCTTGCTATTTGCCAATTGTATAATGTATTATTAGTTGCATCATCTAGTGTTATCACCCCTGATACATTTCCATAGTAGCCCTGCCACCTGCTTGTCAGCCTTGTTGAGTTGATGTTCAATGCAGTCACGTTGCCTGCTTGAGCCTGAACTCCTATTCCTGTTGTTGCATCTATACCTGTTGTTCTTCTGTCAGCAGGACTTTGTACTTGAACCGTTCCAGGTCCCACCGGATCTGCAAATACCGTATAACTTAGTAAAACCAAACCAATTATCGCTACAATTACGCTTAACACTTTCATTTTCGTTTACCCTCCTGCACTTTATTTTTTGAGATCAAATAAAAAGAGAGGAATTTTGGCCTTAGAACATCTTTCTTCATTTCGAGGTGTTTTAGGATGTTTTCTGCCAAAATTCCAACTCTTCAATAAATTGCAAACATTTTATACAGGCACTAATTTCTTTGAAAAAATTTTATTGCGGTCATGAATTATAGCCAAATCAATAATCGAAAATAAGGGCTTTTTACCGTGTTTCAAATAACTTTCAGCTTCTTCTATCGAAAAAACTTCCACATTTATTGATTTATTTTTTTCAGCAATTTTCATGATTTCGTCTCTCTTGTTTGATACTATAATTACAATTTTGGAAGATTTATTAACAGCAATAGCATCTATATTTGCAAGATAAGGCTCAATCTTCCAGCATAGGTACTCAAGCTGCGGGTGCAAATCCGGATTTTCTAAAAACCAGATTTTCAAAATAATTTTGTGATGATCTTGCACCTTTAGAAGTTTCTTATCCGCAAAACCATTCATTGCCGGAATCAAGTAAGCATAATCTTCTGTCAGGGAAAATAAAGTTCTTGGCTTGCCTTTGTCCCTATTTTTTATTTTTTCCTTTTTGACAAGATTTGCCGCTTCCAGCAGCCTCATTTGCTGGCTTATATTAGCAGTACTTGTATTAAGTTTTTCAGCAAGCTGAATTGGGCTGTACTTATTCTCTGAAAGGCATTTTAGAATGTTCCACTTTTGGTCTGAAAATAACAATTCTAGTTCCATTTTAGTTGAATATACATTATCTATTGTTTCCAATCTCAGTATACAAAAACATACACCAATTTGCTATAACCTAACTTATATTTAAATGTTTCGTTTTCTACTGTATTATTGTAATTTTTAAACTAAAATAATTAAAGAGAAAATTAAGTATTGACATAATTATAGAGTAAAATTTTTTAATAATGAACTTTTTTCATTTGTAAATGGAGTTAAAGAGAACTTTAGCGTAGAGAAAACCCATTGGGTTTTTGAAATTTCGAAAATCATAGATTTTCGAGACTAGCAAATCTCTGATTTGCTTTGTTTAAAAATTAGTAATTTTTAAATAATTGATAATATTTTAAAATTCCCTATAGAAATCTATAAAAGAGCAGGAATTGGCATCTGCAAAGATGGGGCTATACTCACGGACAAAAATAATTAGACAATTGTTGTCCGTTCGTAATATATCAAAAATTTTATATAGAATTTTCGAACACTCGCATGTCGAAAATGTTTCACTTCTGACGAATCTCTGATTTTTGACAAGCAAAAGGCATAATTATGCCTAAGAACTTGTGTATTTTGCTATACCAACAGCAATTTTTATGTTTTGGTAAAAACGAAGAAATAAAAACTACAAAAAACTTAATGGCTTTTTTCTTCCTTCCTTTTTCGTCTTTTCCATATAATCAAAATGACTAACAAAATTATCACTAAAAGTAATGAATAGAATAAGTAATCAATACTCTTCACTATCAGCTCGAAAGTGCCCTCAATCACTTTTACTAAAGTGCCCTCTCTTTCCCCATAATAAGCCCGTACCTTTATTTTTTCATTGTCTGCCAAGTCCTCTTCTTGCAAATTATCAACTTTTATTATCAAGTTCTTTTTGCTGCCGCTGTTTAAAAATGACGGATTATCCAGCCCAAAAGTTGATTTCTCTCCGGCAATCAGGATGTCAATAATTTCGGCATCAACATAGCAGTCAACCTTCCCAGTATTCTCAACAGCAATATAGAATTGCTTATTTCCCTTGTTGAACATAGTTTCTTTGATTTCAACTTGGCATTCGTCTAAAACTCTTACAGTCTGCACTTGCATACTCTTTCTTATTTCCTTCTCAAGAGAGCCTTTTGATTCGCCGTAAATAATAAAAATGTCCACGCCTATATCGCCATCAGGCATTGTCTCTACGTCATAAGTCAGTGTTTTTGTCTCCTTTCCATCAATAAAATTTACCCCTATATCTCCCATAGTTTGTTTTGCGCCGTCGGAGGCGGTCAAAGAGTAAGTTCCTATGAAATAAACCGCCTGAGCTTCTGTATTTTTAACAGTCACTTCCAGCTTGTTTGTTGCTTTATTATATTTTATAGATTCTACCTCTAAATTCAAATTGGATGTTGGCAGATAAAACATGTCTAATGCTTCGACCTGTGAAATTGCCCCCTGCGGCGCTCTTGCGCCTTGGGCAAATTTAACGAAAACGCTAATGCCGATTTGCCTTCTTATGAAAGTTGCTGTGCCAACCAGCTCATTTCCTATTAATACGCCAACTTCAATATCACTGCTTTTTATATAATCTCTAACAGCATCAGGAACATTGTTAGTCCCAATAAAGATAACCGGCTCTGCACCGGACATTATCTCATGCTCAATAAACTCCCCATTTGTTAGGACTGCCTGTTTAGAATGCTTTATCTCCTGATACTTCTTTACTATCTCTATGTTATTAAGAAATCTGTCGCCCTCTTTATTTATTATCTCAGGATTATACTTAGAAAGTGTATTTTTAACTTCTCTGTCCAAGTTCCCGTAAAGCAAAATCTTGTTTACCTTCCTTCCACTTAGAAATTTATCAACATCTTTGATATTATCTTTATCAGCAAATAATACATAATACTTTGCAGTAACTGTATAAGGGGCAACTGAAATCGCATTATACCCATAAGAGTCATCAATTATTATGAAATTAGTTATCTCCCCTAACTTCTTTGCAAGCTCCAAATTTGCATTATCATAAGCAAATTCCTCTGCTGTATACCCCTTGCTTTCCAAAAGATTTTTGTATCCAACTACATAAGGGACTTTTTTTGAACTAATTGCCCATATGTGGCTGTATTTTGGTATTTGGTTAAGTATAAGGGTTGCATGCCTATCGCTAACTAAAAAGCTGGCTTGCTTGCCCACTAAGTTTCCGTAAAGTATTACTGAATAAACATCCCTCCAGTCTTCTGAGTTTGATAGAATCCTGTCCGGTTCAGCTGCGATTACCGATTGCAGCAAAAATATCAAAAATAAAAACAAAATTGAGATTTTTTTTGTGCGGCTCATCTTTAGCGTAACCTTTTTAATTGTTTGACAATAAACTTTAATAAAATTACCTGGATTTCCAGCCTGCTTTGCACTTTTGATATTTCGTCTGCTAACTTTTTCTGCTTAAAAATATCCCTGAGCCAATTACTGAAATCATTTCTTTGCGGGTTTACATGATGATAAAGTACTTCATCCGGTATTTTATCCAAATCATCTGCTAAACCCAAAATATTTTTTATGCTTTTACCATTAATCAACTTAAAATAGAACTCTGGTTTTGTATCGGATAGCCTTAATGTCCTTTTATAACTGCCTTTTTTCCTAACCCTGATTTTTCCGCCTTTTTTTTTCATTTGACCGCCAGCAATTTAAATTGAAAGCAATATAAACCTTTCGATTAGTCATGAAATTTTACCATAATCTATTATATTTTTATTTAATGATATCTTTTACCAATTCAATCATTCTTTTCAGAACTGCCACTTGAGCCATGTTTTTGTTTTTTGCTATGGCTAAATCGTCTGCAAGCTTTTCGTCCCCTAAAACCTCCCTTACCCAATTGCCAAAGTCATTTTTTTCGTCAGTTACGTGATGCCTAAAAACACCTTCATCCATCTCATCCAAACTGCCATTAAGGTCATTTAAATTTCTTAATATTCCCCCATTAGCCAGCTTAAAGCCGCACTCTTCTTCACAATCAAAAACTAAATTTTTAATAACCATTTTTACCACCTTTTATTTGACATTTAAATTTGCTGGATAATCTTTAGAGAACTTTAAATAATCCCTTATTTTTGCCATTTACTTGAAAATCCAAGATTTTCAAGTTCCCAAAAATTGCATTGCAATTTTTTAGGACATTCAAAGTTCTCTTAGAGAATTTTGACAAAAAGGATATATTTCAAAATTCTCTTTACTTAATTAATGTATTTAGCTGATTAATCCTTTTGTTAACTCTGCTTAATAGGTGCTCTTTAGATTTTGTTTTTGCTATTTCATCAGCAAGCTTTTTGTCGCCAATTACATCATTAACCCAATTCTTAAAATCATTTTTTTCATTATTTACATAATATCCAAATGTTTCTTCACTAATATCAGCCAACGCTGATGACAGTTCCTGTAAATTTCTTAATACTCCCCCATTATTTAACCAAAAGACTTTGTCCTCCGGCACGTTACTCAAAATATTTTTTGCATCTTCTTTGCTTGTTCTAGACATTTTTATCAGCCTCCGCATTTTGTTAATAACTCATTATAAATATTTATGCATTTTCCGGCTGGCTCGTCCCAATTAAATTTTCTCACTTCCAATGAGCCATGCTCTTTCAAGCTTTGATGCAGTGCTTTATACCTAAGCGCGGCTATTATCTTATCCGCTATATCGTCTATATTCCAAAAATCTGCTGTTAAGCAATGTTGTATCACTTCTGAAACGCCGCTTTGCTTTGATATTAATATAGGAGTGCCATTTCTCATTGCTTCCAAAGCTGTTATTCCAAATGGCTCAGAAACAGACGGCATAACATATAAATCAGCCATTTTATATGCTCTATCGACGTCCTCGCCTTGTAAAAAACCTGCAAATAAAACCTTGTCTGCAATTCCAAGCTCAGCAGCTTTCTCTATAATGAATGGTTCCATGTCGCCCGAGCCGGCTATAATAAATTTAATATCAGGTTCATATTCTAGAGCTTTTTTTGCTGCATACAAGAAATAATCAGGTCCTTTTTGAAGGGTTATCCTGCCTAAGAACAAAACAATTTTATCGTATCTTTTAATTTCAAAATTCTCGTTACCATCGCAGTCTTTAAGCTCTACAGCGTTATGAACCACATGAACCTTATCTGGATTTATGCCATAATGCCGTAAAATCTTATTTTTTGTGAAATTGCTTACTGCTATAACTGCGTCAGCAGCTTCCATGCCCTCTTTTTCCGTGTCATACACATACTGGTTTATGCAGCTGCCCCCTGTTCTGTCAAATTCTGTAGAATGGATGTGGACAATTAAGGGCTTATTCTTTAATCTTTTTGCATTAATTCCTGCTTTGAAAGTCATCCAATCATGGCAGTGTATTATATCAAAATTCTCTTCTAAAGCTATTCTTTTTGCTTCTTCTGAATATCTATACACTTCATCAAATAAAGAATCACCATAAATCTGCGGTTGAATTTTATCTTTTATTTTATAGTAGCTTTGAGAAGTTAAGTAAGGGCTTAAAATAGATTTTATTGATTTGATTTTAACATTTGTGGATATTATGTTTATAAAACCAGACTCTGATGTATTAAGTGAGCATGGCAAAACAAAAGTTATATCAACATTCTGTTTGCTCAAGCTTTTTGTTAAACCATAGCAAGCTGTTCCTAAGCCGCCGCTGCTATACGGAGGAAATTCCCATCCAAACATAAGAACTTTCATTTATATGTTCCTTTTTATTTCAAACATCAATATCCACCCCAAGTTGCCCCAAATTCAATTTTGAACTTAAAGTCATTAAAAACTTTTGTTTTAACTTATGAGGGGCATCTAATAAAAATTGACAAGTATGACGCTATTGCATAACCCTTATTTGAGCTTCTTTTTCCAGAAGCTTCACTCGTAAATTCAATAAAAAATGTCAAAAATGGCTAATTGTGCAACAGCGTCAGTATAGGAAACTTTGAAACGTCGGAAATCGTCAAAAATAAATTATAAATTGTTGCAATCTATAATATTCAAAATTCTCTATGTTTTACCCACCCTTTATACAAAAACGTAATATTTATATATTAGTTTATATCTAGTTCATTTTGGGGTGGTAAGGTGGTTATTTTGGTTAATCAGTATAATCTGCCTGGTAATATATATGATATAATTTTCGCGACTTCACAGCAAAAAATAGTAGGAAAAGTCCTGATTAATTGTTTTAAAGAGAACAACAGTGAGATGAGTAAAACAGAGATGTCCTTGTTCGCTACAAAACTTCACGAGGGTGAACTTATAACGCAAATTGATGAAGAGCCTTATAAGGGCAAAACAGTCAAACTATCCTATAACAAAAGGCAGTTTTATGATAGAATATTGACTCCCCTGAGAGCCATGGGCATTATTGATTATGACCTCTACAAGAGGACTTATAAGTTATCTGAGAATTTCAATAAATTAATGATTAGGATAGGGCTTATATGGATTAGGGAAATTAGAAAACATGAGCTCCAGTTTAAAGTAAAAACAGCAGAGATGTAACTCAGCATTATTATTCAGATTGTGTATGCTAAAATTTTGTTTTCTCTTTGAATATTTTGCGCATTATAAATAGGATGGTTACAATTATAGTGGCATAAATCAACAGTGGCAACAGGGTAAGATTAGTTTTCTTTTCTTCTTCCGGCGGAGTATTTACGTTTAGCACAGTGCCTTTTTCAAAAGTCAATTTTTTATTGTAGATTACCCTGCCTGTAAGCACGTATCTTCCCGGCGCTTCGGGCTGAAAGAATAGGTCAAAGTCAGATGTTTGGCCTGCTGGCACAATTATCTCTTCTGTTTCTATAAGTTTAACGACTCTGTCATCAAGTTTTATCACGCCCTTGAATTTTGCTGATACAGATCTTTTTCCTGAATTTTCGAATTTCGCTTTTATTTGTATCGTTTCATTGGTGTATGCCCATGGCTTGTTAATAATCTCTTTTAAATCTCCTTTATCAACAATACCTCCCTTCTCAACAACACTAAAAGTTGAAAAGCTGCTTACTTTGCATTCCTCAACCCCCATATTCACCCAGTATTGGCCTTCTTTTAGATTATTGGGAATTGTTCCATGTATTATTTTTTGAGTTGTAGGCAGCACTTCATCACCAGCAAATTTCCGGCTAAGAAGTAAATTTTCCTGCGGCTGGTCCCATATATCCAGTGCAAGAGTTGGCTTTAGCCTAACATTGCCATCATTAATCATGGTAAAATCAAACTCAAAGGGAAAACCAACTTCAGCATCATTAAAGTTGAACCCCCCAGCCCGGCAATTTATAATTTCTTTACCGCCAACTTCAATATTAACCAGCAAAGTCACTGCGGTTTTGATCACTGCGCCAGCCCTTCCAGGTACGCCTCCAATGCCTTCAGTAATAAATTCTATACTGCCAGAATAATTGCCTAATCTTACATCAGGCGGGGGCTGTATTATTATTTTTAGCTTGTAAGGGCTGCCTCTCGATAAATTAAAAGTTGTAGAATTCGGCTCAAACCTTAACCAATCCTTTATATCTCCACTAACACGATAGGAGGCAAATAACTCCTCTTCACCGCCGGTGCTAATTGTGACGGCTCTTTCAGAATAGCCACCTCTAAGCACATTCTCAAATTTAACCCGGCCTGGGCTTATCCCTATGCTGACTGCATTGGCATAAGGCGCGAATAATGAAAACATTGCCATTAAAATTACAAATCCAAATAATTTTTTATAGTTCATCATGGCGTTTTTTCTCAAATTTTTTAAAATCTATCACGAAAAACAGCACTATCATAATGATAGCTGCTATCTCTAAAGACAGTTTAAAAATAACCTTTTTATTGCTTATGCATGAATGATTAGTGATATCCTGAAAAAAGGAACAATTTAGGGGTTTGCAGGTGTGATTAAAAATACTTTCGTTATTAAGACAATTTAATTTAATACAGGCATGATTTTTCGCATACTCTTCCTGCTTGCAATCCATCATTTTGCATGTGTGATTTGCAAAGTACTCACTATCGCTGCAGTTCAATTCCCTGCATGTATGGTTGAAAGCGAACTCGTTAAGATCGCAATTTATTTTTATGCATGTTTTATTAAAAATAAACTCGTCAAAAGCGCAGCTTAAAGCGTTGCAGGAATTATTGTAGATATATTCATCAAAGTTACAGGCTAAATTTTGGCATGTATTATTCAAGCATGTCTCATTAAATTCGCATTGCCCGGAACTGCAGCACTCATAATCCCTGCATCTATGGTCTTGGATATACTGGCAATTTTTGCAGTTGAGTTTAACGCAGCTATTAAAGTTGCAAAATTCCTCTTTCCTGCAATTATCGTTGGAAATGCATTCGTACACCAGCATTGTTTCATTGACATAATAGCAGTGGGTAGTTTCATATTTATTTTCCTGGGCTATTATATAGCTGTCTGTGATAGTTGCAGTAAAACAGGGATAATAAATCAAAAGGTTATTGCCATAACTAGCTTTTGGAAGCTTGCCTGTTATGTTTACAAGAACCTTTTTATTGGCTCCTACTGTAATCAAGTTGCCTCTTTTATCGCTGTTCGGGTAAAAAGGAATATCAAGAAAAGCAAACAAACTCTTATTTATGGAGTCAAATAATCCAATTCTTATAAATTCGATTTCTTGTGTTCCAGCATTAAGCAGTGTGACATGCCATGTTGCATTTTGTCCGCTGATGCAAGTATCGTATAAGCAGTTGTAAGTTATGTTGTAAAAATATGCATTTGTTATTTTCGAGGTTGCAGCTGAAAATAACAGCATCAGCAAGATTATAAAGAATGTGCTTACTATTTTGTTTCGTTTCATTTTACGCCGCTTGTCAAACCATGGGTATAGCCCCAAACAATAAAGTTCCGTTGCATATGCCTGCTCTTAGAGGAGGCACTTGCAGTTTCCAAAAAGTTAAATTTGAATCATTCCCAAAACTTAGATCGTTGGTTCTCTGGGGAAGAGTTAAATTTATTGTTTGAGTATCATTATTAAGCTTTGTCATTTGTGTAAAATCTGTCCCATTTACAGCAGAAAACCTTTGATTTGCATTTGATATATTGCTGCTTTCGCATACCATTGACAAATTTAAATAAGCCAAGCCCTCACTGGGTGCAAAACCCCTTACAGTCGTATTAATTGGCATATTTCCAACATTTCTGATTGTGACATTAAAATCACCTGAGACATTTGTCGCCTTTAAGTTTCCATAATCAATTATTGCAGGGCTTACATCAATTGCCATTAATTCATTTATAGAAGTTGAAATATTAAAAAATGCAGTTACATTGCTAAAATCCACGGCGCTGACATTACATTGCCATTCACCATTATTGGCATAATATGCAACCTTAAATCCGCATGAGTAATTAGCCTCAAATGTATTTGAACTTACATTTGTGCAGCTAGTGTTTGTATAGTGGTTGTTATTATCATCAGGAGCATAATGGCCAATCGAACTCTGATAGAGTGTAGCATTTAGATTTCTTATATCTGCTACAGTATTATTTTCATTCACAGTGGCATTACATTCGACACTTAAATTGTCGCCAGCTGCCAAATCAATTGGTGAAACTATTGCTATTCTTGTTATTACTGGTGCTAGATTTCGTATTGTAATATTCCGAAGTATGTAAAAATCCAATTTATCAAGTTTTATGCCATCTAACTCGCAATA
This sequence comes from Nanobdellota archaeon, assembly GCA_038046185.1. Classification (GTDB taxonomy): domain Archaea; phylum Nanobdellota; class Nanobdellia; order Woesearchaeales; family GW2011-AR4. The sequence goes on along the minus strand of JBBSWR010000144.1, from coordinate 347 downwards.
TGCTCTAACGGTGATATTAGAACTGCCTTCGTGTAATCCAGTTAGGCTCCAGTTAGTAACTTTAGAATTTCCAAACGGAATATTCCCCAATGCATGTGTAAGATTTTCCCCGGAGGTTACATTTATAGTCTGGTCATCGGAAAAACTTACTGTAGCATTGCAGCCTATTCCATCATTTCCAAGCATGGTTATATTTGCCGTTACATTAAAATTTATCAATTTGTTTACTACGCTGTTATTTAGAGATTCGATTATAGTAACATTTGCCTCGCTTGCTCTTGTCGTATTCAAAACAACATCAACATTAGTTGTTGTAGATGCTAAATAAGAACTATTTTGCCCATAAT
>JBBSWR010000143.1:0-2396 GCA_038046185.1 Nanobdellota archaeon | reverse complement strand
TTCAAAAAGGCAATAGATCTTTATTCAGAAATATTAAAGAGTGGAGAAAATTATGAAATTTTCATTGCTAGGGCAATAGGATTTATTGAAATCAATGAACTTGAGAAAGCAATTGCAGATTGCGAATCTGCAATTCTAATTCATAACGATTAATTTCCAGGATATTTTTGGCGAGGCATCGCTAAATTCAAAAAAGGTAATCTAAAATGCCAAAATGCACTTTTTGCGGAATTAATATTGAAAAGGGAACAGGAAAGATGTATGTGCAGAAAGATGCGAAAGTATTATATTTCTGCTCATCCAAATGCGAGAAGAACCACATAAAGCTTGGAAGAAAGTTTCTTGAGACTAAATGGAGCAAGAAATTCAAGCGCGAGAAGCAAGAGGGAGCAGAATGATTGAGCGAAGCCTTTTGATTATTAAGCCGGACGGCGTTGAAAGAAGCCTGGTTGGCGAAATAATAAAGAGATTTGAAAATGCGGGCCTAAAAATCGTCGGCATGAAGATGGTCTGGATAGACAGAAAATTTGCCGAGACTCATTATGGAGTTCATAAGGCAAAGCCTTTTTTTAGAGAGTTAGTTGATTTCATGACAGAGAGCCCTGTTGTTGCAATCGTCCTCGAAGGAGTTCATGCAGTTGAGAATGTCAGGAGATTAGTCGGCACAACTTCTCCGCACGAGGCGGCTCCAGGCACAATAAGGGGAGATTATGCTCATATAAGCATGGCGTACGCTTCAAAGAAAGGCACTGGCGGAAAAAATGTTGTTCACGCTTCCGGCAGCAAAGCAGAAGCTGATGCTGAAATCAAATTATGGTTCAAGTCGAATGAGCTGCACACTTACACGACAGTTCATGAGAAGCATGTTTTCTAGTTAGGTGTAAAAATGGCAGAACGAATGGCTGATGCGGTTGCAAGGATTACTAAAAATCCCAAGTTTATCAGAAACATATGCACTTCTGCGCACATTCACCACGGCAAGACCGCGTTCACAGACAATCTTCTTGCAGCAGCGGGGCACATGGCTTCCAAGTATGCGGGCGATTTGGAAGAGGGCATGCAGACCTGGCAGCATAAGGATGAGCAGGAAAGGCTGATGACAGTTGATGCTGCAAACGTTTCTATGATTCACCATTTTCAGGACCACGAATATCTGATTAATTTAATTGACACTCCGGGCCACGTTGATTTTGGCGGAAACGTTACAAGAGCAATGAGAGCTATTGACGGAACGGTTGTTTTGATTTGCGCTGTCGAGGGCGTGATGCCGCAGACAGAAACTGTCGTCAAGCAGGCCCTGAGGGAAAGGGTAAAGCCTGTTCTCTTCATCAACAAGGTTGACAGGCTGGTCAAGGAGCTTCACCTGTCTCCCGAAAAAATACAGGAAAGATTTCTCAAGCTGATTGCAGGATTCAACAAGCTGATTGAGGACATTGCAGAGCCGCAGTTCAAGCAGGCATGGAAAGTCAGCATTTTGGACGGCTCGGTTGCTTTCGGCTCAGCAAGAGAAAACTGGGCACTGTCATTTGCGTACATGCAGAAGAGAAATATTTCATTCAAGGATATTTTAAAAATTTATGAAATGGGGGAGGATGAAAGAAAGGCATGGGTATGGGAGAATGCGCCCCTGCACGAAGTCATTCTTGATATGGTAATCAGGCATCTTCCTGACCCGATATTTGCGCAGAATTACAGGATTCCAAAAATCTGGCACGGCGAGCTGGAAAGCGAGATGGGAAAAGACTTGATGACATGCAATCCAAAAGGGAAACTGGCATTCGTCATTACACGAATTGTGGTTGACCCGCGCTCTGGAAAGGATATTTCAGCAGGAAGATTATTCTCAGGAACTTTGACAAGCGGAACGGAAGTTTACCTAAATAATGCAAAGCAAAACCAAAGAATCCAAAATCTTTACATTTACAACGGCATCAAGCCGGAATTGACTGACAGCATTCCTTCCGGAAATGTCTGCGCAATTTCAGGAGTTCTTGGAAACGCGGGCGAAACAGTTACAACAGAACCGGAGCAGGCATTTGAAGAATTAAAGCACATTTTTGAGCCTGTCATTACAAAGGCTATCGAGCCGAAAAAACCGTCCGATTTGCCCAAGCTGATTGAAGTTCTCAGGAAAGTCGGCAGAGAAGATCCTTCTATCGTCATAGAAATCAATGAAGAGACCGGAGAAAACTTAATTTCAGGAATGGGCGAGCTGCACCTTGAAATCATAGAAAACAGGATCATAACAGAAAAAGGTGTTGAAGTAAAAACATCTTCGCCAATTGTTGTTTTCAGGGAATGCATCACCAAGCTGTCGCAGGAGATTGAAGGAAAAACTCCTAACAAGCACAACAAGTTTTATTTTATTGTCGAGCCGCTTACTCCTGAAGTTTACA
>JBBSWR010000142.1:0-4742 GCA_038046185.1 Nanobdellota archaeon | reverse complement strand
TCGGGGATTACAAGTCAGAAGATGTCAGCATCGACAAATTCTTTTACTTCGGAAGGAAATAACCTACTTGAAGTATAAACCTTATTTATTTTTGTGGTTTCTCGTGGGAAATGATATCACTTTCAATTTGGTGACCTTGACATCGCTAGATTAGGACGTCGTCGTCCATAATCTTTTAATCCCCTTCTTGAATCTATAGGCAATTGAGGGTTCCAACCTTAATATTCTCCACTAGCCACTCTTCTTTTTTCTAAAGAACGGCTGGTACGACAAAAGCTTTAAAAAGGAAATATGCTCCCTCATCAAAAAAGGGGTCATAAACAGATGGCTCCAAGATTTCTTGGAGAATTCGGAGGATAAAAATGCCTAGAGCAAAACCATTAACTGAACAAGAAGTATTAGTATTGGGTACAATGTTAGCTCAAGACTCTCTCGCAGAGCATTTATGTAGAAGAAATGGGAAAATGTATTTTCTTACTGACCACTTATTTACTGTATCCGCTGATGAAAAGCAACCTGGGGAATGGAGAAACTATAATGCAGTATCTATTACTAGAAATATGCAAGGTACGCCAATCCCAGACGGATTAGATGCATTTATTGAACGTATCCGAAAGGAACAGGGTTTTACTGGAATTGTTCCTTTAACAGGGGGAGCCATAAGAGCAGTTGAGGCTAAGGGATTAAGACCAACTTTACGGGGAGCTATACTTTCTCCGGAAGAGGTTAGTTACGATGCATATAGGTAATTTAATATTTTTACTTTTTTTTAATTTCATTCTTAAAACAGATTATTTAATTATTTATTGGAGGTGTTCTGTATGCAAACACAGATTGAATTACTAAAATCCATGGAGATTGATTTCCAGATAGTCAGACCGGTATTCGTAAACCACTTTAGAAGGAAATAATTTTTTTATCTTTTAGCAATCTTTATTAACCAGTTCTTTTAGAATTGCATCCAATGAAGGCAATCTTTGAAATTGAGGATGCTGTTGTTGGTGTAATCTGCGGGCTTCTGATTTTGGGCTATGCCGGAAAATATTTTTCACTAAAGCTGAACGGTTATGTTTATGCTGCGGCATTTGCAGTTTTCATTATCTTTATTTTTTTGGACATCATTAATGAATTAAAAGATTTGTCATCTCATTTTGGGTTTATTATGCTGTCTTTAGTTCACAACCTTATTGATTTAGCTATCTCTTTAAGCTTTATTTCATTCTTTACAAAGTGGAATATTCCCTATATTACTACTTATTTAGTCCCGTATCTGCAGAGTGAAACTTTGATCGGGTGGATTGGAATATTTCTTGTAGCAGGCAATGCTATGTGGTTTATCTTGTTTCCGTTTGCGAATTAATCCACCATGAACATTTTGCTGTCTTTGCCGACATCAAAAAATCCCAGTCTTGCGCCAACATCTAAAAATGCATGAGAATAACAAACTGCACCAAAAGCGTTCACTAAATCTCCTTTTTTCTCAAAGAATTTAGCATCATCAAAATACCTTTGCGCCAAGTCCAGTAAATCTTCAGCCTGCTTCCTGTGCTCTTCAACAATTTTGACTTTTTTAAGGGCGAGAGAAGTGAGTGAGAAATATTTTGCGAGCTTTTGGTTGAGTGTTTGGGACATTTTAGTTTATAGTGATTATTTTATTAATCTCTTCTACGGCACTCTTGGATTTAGATGTATTTAATTTGCCAAGAATTTTATAAATCAGTTTTTTATTTACTGTAAAAATCCTATAAGGCTTTATCTTACTTTCAAATTCTAAATGACCAGTTTCCATATCTTTATTTGTTATTTTGATTGAATGTTCCTTATCCTCGGGATTTGATGTGATTAAACAGCATACCACATCGTCTTGCTTAGAATTAAACTCATGTGAAGAAACAACTAAAGCAGGCCTTTTCTTTGCACCTCTTAAATCTGTATAAGGAAAAGGTATTAAAATTATGCTTCTCTGCTCAATACTTGTTCCAGCGCTCATCGTACTCATTGTCCCAGTCTCTTTTTAATGTTTCTTCGGAAAGAAGCATAGTTCCTATGGACTCTCCCTCTATCCCCAATTTCTTTAAAAAAGAGTCTGCTTTCTGAAGTATCAGCTGCTCCCCTCTTGACACAAGCACAAGCTTATCACCTTTCTTAAGATGCATGCCTTCCCTCACTTCTTTTGGAATGCTTATCTGCCCTTTTTCACTTAATCTTAAAGTTTTAAGTTCCATTTTAAAAGTAAAATAATTCTTACTTATATTTAAATGTTTCTGTTTTTAAATTTTTAACATGAGAAAAATCATTTGGAGTTTAAGAAGTAAGTGAGAAATATTTTGCGAGCTTGTCTTTGAGTATGCTCATTTTAAAAATTTTATTTGTTTATCTATAACGGGTTTGTTAATAATTAAGGAGTGCTTGGTTTAGGCATTAAGCGCCCTACCAAATGAATATAGGCCTCCCTTACTTGCCCATCAAGCCGGGGTGTGAAGTTTTCCAATTCTCCTCCATGCGGTAATTCAAATTTTCTCGGAGTCTGAGCCCGATAACCTAATCCTACATGCGGGTTCAAAAACGCGTGAGCGAGCGCATTATCTAAACTTACAAGCGGGCTGTACCCCCTATCTAAATCTAATCTTAAGGGTCTGTTTGAATCTAGAAAAATTTCTGATAAGGCCCGGTCTATTGCAATTCTTAGTCTCATTTGGTTGAACTGCAATGAATAATCCAGTGAGGGTACTCTATCTACAGGAGTAGTATGCCAGCCAGAACCTAAATCTTCATCAGTTAAACCAAAGGTGATTGTTCTGTCGTTCTTGTCCCAATAAGCTGCCAGAGTTTTATAATCTGATGGTTGCATTTAATGAGCTACTTTAGAGTAGTATATAAAGTTTTCCCCGATAAATCAATAAAAAATAAAGAAAAATCAAAGATGCTTTCTAAGCTCTTTGCCTTTCTCAATCCCGATGTCAAGCATCTTGTCTATGTCTTCTGCTGACAAAGGCATGTCTCCGCCTTTCTGCATTGCGCACAGAGTTCCGTTTTCAATCGAGGAAACCGTGAGCCTTGCATCAACTACCTTCTCTTCTTCCGTGTCAGGGTCAACAATGAACTTGTTGCCTATCTTTATCACAGTAACTGCAATCGGAGTTTTTTCCAGCTGAAGCTTATTGTCAGTCTTGTTCTTGTAGTCAACTTTCACGCCGTTAAATGCCGGGAATCTTGTGTTCTTCAAAGCCGCAAGCGCAGCCAGCGAAGAGACATCGAATAAATTGCCTGCGTCATTTATCGGGCAGATGTCAATTACAACCATCCAGATTTTTTCACCTGGGGTGATGCACAGCTTCTTGAAATCAAGCGCTTTGCTTTCCCTTATTCCTCGGTCAACGACTCTTGCAAGCTCGATTGCCTGGATCTGGGGAGGGCCCGGCTCAAATTCCGGGTTTGACATAGGCAGCAGTTCTGCGCCGACTATAATTGTTCCTTCGTTTGGCGTGTCAGGGTATGGCTCGCCGACTTCCAACTTGACACCGACCATTACATCAGTCTCGCCAATCTTGACTCTTGCAGAGCCCTCTGCAGTCTTCACGACTCCAAGTTCTACTGTAATTGGCTGCCTGTATTCTGTAAGTTTCCTGCCGTCTAATCTTGTATTTGCTTCAAGCAAACTTATGATATGGCTTCTTAATTCTTTGTACATTTTAATCCTCAACTCCTTTGTATTTGTCTTTCAAAGCTTTTTTCTGGACTTCGTAAATATCCATCAAAACTTTTTTACTCATTCCTATCAGTTTCATCAGCTCCTCTTTCGTTACTTCGCCGTCCATTTGCAGCAGGCTGATTTTGCCTGAGTTTGGAAGCATTGCAATCGGTATGTCCGCGACCCCCGCATCCGGATAGCTTTCTTCTGAATAATCCAGGTCAACAACAAGCTTGTCATCAACTTTTCCGAATGACACCGCGCTTACAAGGTCTTTCATGTCAAGCCCTGCGTCTGCAAGCGCCATTGATGCTGCGCAAATTCCTGCGCACCTTGAGCCAGCTTCTGTCTGTGGCAGTTCAATAAACACATCCACAACAGAATTTGGATAATCCTCCAGGTTCAAAACCGGCAACAGCGCTTTTTGCGTCACAAGAGAAATTTCCTTTGACCTTCGCGAGCCTCCGGGCCTTACTCTCTCGCCTGAGCTTGAGAATGGCATCATGTTGTAACTGCATCTTAAAATTCCAGTCCGCGGGTCCTGCATAAACTTTGGATGAAGATTTCTGGGGCCGTAAACAGCTGCATAAGCCCATGTGTTTCCTATCTTGAACATTGCGCTTCCATCGGCTCTCGGTATAACTCCGACTTTTGCTTCAATCTTTCTCATTTCATCAAATTTTCTTCCGTCTATTCTTTGTTTGTAAGTCATTTTATTCACCTTAATCCTGATGGGTTTTTTTGGAGGGCATATTCTGCTCCAAAAACCCTTTAATCTTGTCAGTCAATCCAGTTGTATGGCTTTCGGCTGATATTTTCCTTATCGCCTGAATTGCAAGCAGCTCATTCATAGGCCCGCCGTCAATCCAAATCAGCCCGTTCTGGCCGACTATAATGTTGCACTGAGTTGCTTCTTTTATCATTACTACCATTGATCCCTGCTTTCCGATTATTCTCGGGACTTTGTTCGCATCGACTTCAATTATTCTTCCGCCCTTTAATTTTCTTAATCCGGGCCCTTTCATTGTCACGTCAATCAATTTCTGGCTTG
>JBBSWR010000141.1:0-1241 GCA_038046185.1 Nanobdellota archaeon | reverse complement strand
AGGTTAATCTTTTTCATAAATATTCTACGCCTTTAGATGTTTCTTTCCACAGGCCGAGCTCCTCGTGCGCCCATTTGAAAGGCCTTTCCCCCTTTTTGATAAGCCTTACCAGGACAGATATTACCTTATTGCCGACGTTGCTCCCGTATAACTTCTTCGCATTGCCCATTTTTTTCAGCAAATTTGTATCATTGGTTACGTGCTTTATTACACTGAGGATGTATTCGCTGCTGACCGGCGGAACAAGTATGTTGCCTTTCGCATCAAACACGCTTTCAGGCCTGTCTGTGCTGAATCTGCATGTCAGGCACGGCTTGCCAATCAAATTCAGCTCCTCCTGAACTCCGCCGGAATCAGTCAAGGCTGCAAGGCATTTTTCTGACTCGAAAAACTCCACGACATGCGAGTACTCCGGCCATACGCTTGTATGCAGAAAATTCTTATTTTTTTTCATTTTATTTATCAGGGGCCTTAGGTTGTAATAATCAAGCGCATTTCTGGTGGCGCTCATCTCAATGAAATTTACACTGTAGCCGTTTTTTAAAAGGCCTGCAGCGGAGCCCATTATTGCCTTAAACCTTACCGGTGTTAAATTTTCCCTTCTGTGTATGTCCATCCTGATCCAGTTTCCTTTTTCAAGCTGCGGATACAAATCAAAAACGCTTTTTTCCGACTTTTCCTTTCTTTTTAATTCCAGTGCATCAACTACAACACCGCCAACAGTCCAGATGTTTTTTTCGGGATATCCTTCCCTCAAGAGGTGCTCCCTGTTAAGGGCAACCGGCGCAAACAAAAATTCACTGCCTGCTGCAGATGTATAAGTATCCCATTGCTCAGGGAACGGCTCATTCCTCAGCAGATTCCATTTGCCGTAAAACTGCTGATCAATAAAAGTCTGAATATCCACTTCTTTGTATCTTTTGATTACCTCTGGAGTCATTGACCTCAAGCCGGCTTCAACCTGAATTGCCTTTTCAATTCTTGAAAACATCCATGCAGCCGGAACAATGGCAGTCATAATTGTATCACCCAGCACTACAGGCACTACTGTAACGCCAGGCCATTTCTTTTTTAAGTATCGTGCAAGCCAGCTCATTTTCATCATGAGCTCGGCTGATTTCTGGGCCAAATCCCCCCTTATTGCAAGATTGCAGGCTACCTGGCTTTGCAGGTTAAATTCTGTCAGGCCATGGGTTAAAATTTCGTCATAATGCTGGTTAGAATTTATTACAAAGCTGGGA
>JBBSWR010000140.1:0-5641 GCA_038046185.1 Nanobdellota archaeon | reverse complement strand
ATTACATGTATTAGCTCTGAAGCTACAAACACATTACAAGATTATATCAAAAGATACAAGATTACAGAACATCTATTCATTAAAAACAATCACAAATCAGAAGAAGACTATATACAAAATGTATTGACTACAAGACAGTCATTTGAGCGAATGCTTCATCATGTAAGAAATAACATTCCAGAATTAAACAAGAAAAGCGAGAACGGAAGAAATGTAATTCATTTTCATGCATTACGTGCTTGGTTTAAGACTCAGGTTACAGATTCCCACCAATCAGACTTTGCAGAGGCCTTGATGGGTCACAAGTCTTTGAAATTAGTGTATTATCGTCAAAATGACAAGGCAAGAGCATAAACTTACTTGGATGTAGAACATTCACTAACGATCTCAGATACTGAAAAGATTGATAATAATTATTCAGAGATGCAAAAAGACAATCAGGAACTTCGAGGAATTGTAGATTCCTTATCAAGACAATTACAAAATTTAGAGAGAAGAATAGGAGTTTAGAATTTATTTCATTTTATGATGACTATTCTCTTATGAGTTTACAGAATGTTTATTTGTATTAAAGGCAATATCCGTCTATGTTTTGTGGAAAATGTGGTTCACAAATGCCTGATGACAATAAATTTTGTTCTGGCTGTGGTTCACCAATGATGGCATCGCAAGAAAATGTAACTAACATTCAATCTCCACCAACTCAAGTTCCTCATTCTGACCCTTCCAAAGAAAAAGTATTCTACAAAGGAGAAGGCGAATTACTTATCAGAACTACAAAACATCACGGAATGGGTCGCAAAGCTGCAAGCTTTATTGTTGGAGCTGGAGTGGGTTATCTAATTGCTGGTAGGGATTCAAAAAGAACAACTAAAGCAAAGGGAACTCTGGTAGTAACTAATCGTGCAATATACTGTGCAGGTAATGATTATCCGTTTGATGGAATTCTTGCTTTGTCAATAAAAGGAACTATACAGAAAAAAGTCCATCTCACTCTCGATAAGAATGTCGGAGGAGGAGGCAGAGGCAAAGACTTTGGTGGAGGGGATAGAATTAGTGTTGAAATTGAAATTAGTACTAATGACATTAACGGATTATTCAAGGGATTAGAACAAGCAAAAATGTCAAACGTGGAATTTTAGTTTGAACTTGAGAATTTAGGAAAAGAGATCCAGAATCTATTTCATAAACCAACTAATTATAATTATACCAAATATGAGTAGAGATACAATAGATAAGAACTGTTCAACTGTTTTTGATTTATTTTTTAGACGTACAAAACTTATTACAAGCATGATGATTCCTAAAATTACATTATAGGGACTAGAACTAACAACTCCTAATAAAATAATTCCACTCGAAACAATTACCATGATTTTATTCCATATAGATTGGAATTTGGTCAGGGTAACTTCCTGTTTAGGCAAATCCCCACGATGTGGAGTTTTTGGATCCGCATTGAAATTTGTTATATCAAGACCACAACCAACACAATAACTAGCATTTTCAACTGTTTCTTTTCCACAATTAGGACAGAATTTCAATAATTCTCTAAATGTTGTAGAAACTTAAGGATTTAGAGATTAAGAAATTAATTTACTTTGATAATTCCTTGCTGAGCTAGAAATTGTATTCCCTTAACAAAATCTGCATCTGTTATCATTCCATCAGCCCACCATTTTGCATTGTTTCTAATCCATTGTGGTATGTCTTGTGTGCTAGTAGATGATTCTGTTGTTTGACCTACTTTGATAATTTTTTGCTGTGCTAGAAATTGTATTCCCATCACAAAATCCCTATCAGCAATTGTTCCATCAGCCCACCATTTTGCATTATTTCTAATCCAGTTTGGAATGGCGATTTCTGCTTTTGGTTCAATTTTATTTGATGTTCCATCCAGTACTGCAAACGACAGTTTTTCACTATCATTATTCATGTATTTTGCCTCAAGCGTGTATACACCTGTCTGAATTGTATCGTCTACACGAATCTGAATTGAAAACTGGCGATTATTTGTTGCAAGCGCCTTTAGTTCCTCATCATGCCCATCTGGAAATACAATTTTGATTAAAACATTTTGGCCTTTGGAAAACACGTCTTCTGTAACTTTACCACTAATTGTAACAAAATCAACAGTTCCTTTCTTTTTTACATATTCAGGTTGTGATGTGAAAAAGGATTCAAAACCGCCAATATTTTTTTCTTCTGGAGTTAGAAATTCTTGGATTGTAATTTGTTTTGCCTTTCCAAATCCATTTGCGCCATAGATATCCATAACTCTATTTACATCTAATTTTCTAATCTTATGTTTTTCTTCATCATAATGCACTGCAATTGTCATAACTGATGGGCTAGCATAAGGATCTGTACTCCAATCATAATTCTCTTGAGGATTGTCTGAGAGATAGTGATCCAACCCAATTGCATGGCCAAATTCATGTGTTGCAATATTACCTAATGCTTTTGAACGAACAAGATCCTCTTTGTAACACCACTCTGTAATTCGGTATATGCCCTCAGTTCTCACATTGCATACTTCTAAATCTAAATAGAGTAATCTAATCTGACCTCTAGTTCCGTCAAACCAGTACCAACCAGCAGCTATGTTCTCATAATCAATTTGTTGGTCAGTAAATTGTACCTCCACATCACAATTTTTGTTGTCAAAAGACAATTGATTTTCAACTGGGATTTTTTGAATTTCAATGTGCCATTGTCCTTTGTTTATATAACTTGTAGACTGTAATTCATATTCCCAGTTTTTAATTCCAAGTTCTGTGTCTTTCATCCAAAGATCTTTGATAATTTGGGTAGCCTTTGGAGTATCTGATGCATAAATACAAACTAATGGTTGATTCTGGAATTTATTCTCAAGTAATCCATAAGTTGCTTCTCCAAATGCTGTATTGATTGTAAAAATTGATGAGAGTAAAATAATTCCAATAATAGCAATAATATTCAATGTTTTTCTAAATTTTCTAAAAACTTAAGGATTTAGTCACGAAAAGAGTTTAGAGAGTCTTTACTGTTTCACTAATTTTAGTAAAAATTGTTTTTAATTCATCAATTTTTACCTTATTTTCTTTATCTTTGAACCATGTTTCAAAATCAGATGTGTTAGATTCAGAATTAGTTGCACAAAATTTTACAGCGTTAGCAAGTTTCTTTTGAAATTCACTACCAATATAAGATTCCAGGTCACCTTGTTTTAAAATAAATTCACCTTCTGTGTATTTGGTTTCAATTTGTATATCTGTAAGTTCAAGTTTATCTTTATCTCGTATCAAAAACCATTTAATCTTCCAGGAATCAAAGAACTTTTTCCAGGGTTTTCTATAATCTACGCCTCCCATATCCATAAATTCAAGATCTACCAATTCATCATTTTTTTCTTTGAATTTATCATAAAGAAATTTGTAAAAATATGCATCAGAATCACCTTCAGTCAATACAACATGGGTACCAAAAAGAACATTCGTTGCTCTAGTATAATTTAGATATCGAACTAAATCTTGCACATGAATGTTAAATTCAGGTGAAATAATTTGGGTTTGACCATTTTCTTTGTAAAATCTCTGAACACCTTCAATAATTTCATAATTTACCAAAAGAGGAGAATGTGTAACAACAATAAACTGCATAGAATAATCTTTAGACATAAAACGCAATAGCTCAAGGCATTTCTCTTGCATTTGTGGATGTAGATGCAATTCTGGTTCATCTATCACCATTACACCATTTTCTAGACCATATCCAAAGATTGAAAAGATAAAGTGAATAAGTCCTTTTTCTCCAGCACTTAACTCTCCAATAGGAACAGTTTGACGATTTTTAGAATAACGAATCATGAATGAATAATCATTAGTATTGGGATCCTGTTTTTTTATGTAAACCTCAAATCCAAGTATTTTTTTTAATTCGGTATTCAAATCTACAAATAATTTATCTAAGAATTTCTCAGAATCAGGATATTCAGCCATTCCCTTTTCTGCAACTAATTTATGTAAACCAAAACAGAATTTTGCTCTGATATATGTAAAAATAGCAGGTTCTTTATCATTAACTGAAATTAATGAGGAATGTGCCATTCCTGTTCTTATAGATTGAATAAGGTCTTGTTCATTTTGAGAAATTTGGAAATTACTTTCAATTTGAGAATAATTTCTATTACTTGGAATCATAGAATAGGTATTTGATAAGAAATTCCATGATTTGTTTTCATACGATATTCCAATCAGTATAATATATTGAAAAAAATTAAAAAATTGTAAATATGTTAGAATAATTTTTTCAATATCAGAATTATGTTCTGATACAAGTGTGAACACATCATTTTCTGCAGTACATTTAAAGACCAGTTTTATGGATTTGGTAGATTTTAATTCATCTTCAGTAACATTGACAATCGTAGGTCTAAGTTGAGAATAACGTGAGATGATAGAAATAATCTCAGATTTATTATCTAAAATGAATTTAATATTAGGATAATCTTTTTCACTAAGACCAATATCTAAAGAAATTTTTCGATTTTGTGATGTGCCATTATGATTTTTAAGAAGACGTAATTCTTGAATAGCCACATTCAAACATCTTGTTGTATCAGAATTTTTCCCGTTTAATTTTGCTTTAATCGCACCTTCTTGGAAAGAAGCAGGGTAAAGCAGACCATTATTAAAAATACGATTAATTATTTCTAAAAGATTACTTTTTCCAACTCCATTAGGGCCAATAATTAGATTAACACCAGCATTAAATTTTATTTCTGGACACTCATCAAAATTTTCATATTCTTTAAAATTCAACACATTAGAGATTTTTATAGAATTAAGTTTCATGAATTTTAGATATGAATTATGAACTTAAGCATTATCTCAATTCAAATCAGATACCACGGTTGGGATTTCGAAATGAAAGAGAGCTCATCAAATACGAAGATATAGCCAAACTGATTATGCCTGTAAATCCAATATAATATGTCACCATATTATAATCAGAATTTTTTGAACAATTTTCAATTTCAACAGCATTAAGAGAATCAGTAACATTTTCAGATTTAATTGCAATCACTAAATCGCTAACTTCATTTTGAATACAAAAATCAGTATGAGATGTAAGAATAAAAGAAAAACCATATGCAGATACGGTTAAAATAAGCCCTATCATCAATGTGGTAAAACCCCATTCTTCTCTTCTGACTCTGGGATTTGTCGATGATGTGATTAATCCTTCTCTCTTAAGTTTTTGATATAATCCAAAAAAGGTTACAAAAGAAATAATTCCAATCATTAGGGCAGTTATGAGATTTAATGTCACATATCCAAGTAATATTAAATGAATAAAATCTTTAGGTCATATTACATCAATCCAGGTCTTTCCATCATCATAACTTATTCTAGTGATTTTAGCCTCAGAAACAGGCTTTTTTTGATATTTTAGTGCCTCGGAAATTGCATTTTTGATAAAATCAGAACGACAATAGTCAGCATTACATCGAGAATCTATCTCTTGTAATACAGAACTATCTAGTCTTACGGTAATACTTGTTTTACTCATTATGTTATAATAGAATTACAGTTAGTTAAACTCCGTAATACAATGTAATACGTAATACAATGTAATACGTAATACAATGTAATACGTA
>JBBSWR010000139.1:0-8393 GCA_038046185.1 Nanobdellota archaeon | reverse complement strand
GACCCCGCAGGGCTCGAGGCGAGAAATTTTTTCCTCGAATTTTGAGGCAACCCGCAAAATTCAGAGTTGAAAAAATTTTGAAGCACTCGAGACTTTTTCCTGAATGAAATTCGGAAAAAGTTTGCCTTGCGAGTGTTAAATGCCCGAAGGGTTCAAAACTTTTTTGCCACCCAAGAACGTTCTCAGCGTACTTTTTTGTAGAAAAAGTTTGTATAGAACTTTGTTTTATGCGAAGCTGGGAAGAGAAACCCCCATTTTCGAGTATAGAATCGTTAAGAGTTAGGCGAACTTTTTAAATAAGTTATATAAATACAAATCAAAAGCTCTCTTATTCTTACTGAAATAAAATCATCTTAGTGAAATAAAATTAAGGACAAGAGTTTATTGAGCTTTTTTTGCAACTGGCAAGCCATAATATATCCTCTCAGTTCCCCTATCCCATCTAGACGACCAATCAGATTGAGTTAGTTGCGCGTTAATTAATCCTACGACTCTATTTTCCAATAAGAGTCTAAGCGGTGTTGCATATTCTTCCCCTTTAAATCCATTATAAGAGCGGCCACCTCTTTCCTCTACAATAAGGGCTCCTTTGTTTGGGATTCCTAAAACAACAACTTCAACTGGATATCCCACCATTTGTTCGAATCTTGTCTCATCGCCAGGCACAATAACCAATTGAGCATGATATTGAGAAAGAATTTCTACTAAACTACTCTTAGAAACATCCATTTGAGTTTGTAATGTATCCCTCTCCTCAGTTAACGAGTTTCTCACTTTTCTGGTTTGTGCTGCCCCTATTTGTTTGTTTAAGTCTTCAAACCCTCTTGTTAATCTGTCATTTTGTGCTTTTCTTTCCCTATATTGAGCTAAAAATTGATCTATATCCATTTTACCACCCGCCTAAAATTTTGAAGTAGTTATTTGTTATTCTATAGTTTTATAAAATAATACATCGGGATTTATAAACCTTTCTATTTATTAACTACTCTAAAGTTGTGATAACATTTAAAAACTAGCCTATTATCTGGATAAAAACATGGAAATTTCAAAAACAGTTCAAACTCTTGAAGGGATTATATTTACTACAATGGTGCCTTATGGAGAGCATATTCAAAATGAGGTATTATTAAAACAGAGACAATATGATTGGCTTGTAGGTCATTTAACCGATATAGGGATTGCTGGAGGAGTTGTTGCATGGGTATTAATGCCTGTAAAAGATAAAAAAGAAGCGCTGAAATATTCTTTGATTATCCCAACTGCAATAAGTGCTTTCGATTTATTCACTTCACTCCATCCAAGAATAACCTATGATTGGCAGGATACAGCTTGCTATTATGGAGCAGCACTATTGGCTTATGGAATTAAGAGGATTAGTGAAAAGTAAATCATTGAGGCAAAATTTTATTAAGTAGGGAATTTATTTTTAAAATTAAATGATATCCAGACAAGAAATAAAACAGCTTTTCCATGTGGTGCTGTAATAAAATACACTTACAATCGGTAAATATTTAAGCTATAATAAAAAGGTGGGTTTCCATGTTTGGCTTAAACCATAGTGTAAGGGATGATCTATTAAAATCTGTTAAAAATATAATACAGGATGAACATATATTTGAAAAATTTTTCAGCCGGTTTGAAATATCTATCGAGCATTTAAATATTGATGATATAAGCGCTAAGGTTGCCCAGGATATTGCGAGAAAAGAATACAGTAAAGCGCTAGAAAGAGTACATAAGCTTATTGAAGAAGATATGCAGCTGATTCACCTTCTTTTAGAGCTTAAAAGAAGGGGAAAAATTAATTTTAATGTCGGTGACCAGCAAAAGGCTTTCGAAAATATAATTACTATTGCAAAAGACTTACTTGCTAATGTTCAGCAATTAGATGATCAACTTAAAGAATTCCTAAAACAATTTCAACTTGAACTATGGGAGGCAGAGCAAGGTCTCGCAAAAAATCAAGCTCTTAGGCAGTTACAAGAAATGCGGGAACTAGTGAGAGTTTATAAAATCCGTATACAATCGCTGGTATTATCAGAAAAGCGCGATATAAATAAGATTGAAAAGGAATTGGTCTCAGATATAGTATTGATAACTTCTGGCAAGTTGGTTGAAATCGCTGATGGCACTCTTAGAATAGAGATTCATTCAACATCTCAAATAGGACAGCATAACTATCCCGCCTCAATTCTTGTATTTGACAATGATTTTTTAGTAGGACAAGTTGCACTAAAGAGTTTTGATGGAAATGAACTACAAGTTTCTCTTAGTAATTCCCTTATAAGAGGAAGCGCTTACGTACAGAAAGCCTTGGAACTCTTACTTAAATCAAGGAAAATTAGATATTGGTATTCGGATGATAGAGATATGACTGAATCTGCTCATAAAATGTATAGAAGATTAGACCCCAGGTATTTTTTGGTAGAAAAAGTACAGGGAACGCATGGTATGCGATATATGGTAAGTTTACGATAAAAAATATTTGTGTAGGGGTGGGTGGTCGGGGGGATTGGACGGGGGCTGGAATTATTATTTTTAATTTTTTAATGGAAGTTTCGTTATTGGATTTTCGTTATTGTAAAATACACAAACACATAAAAAAACGTAAGTTTCATCGACATATATCCTCGAAAATGGGGTTTCGTATGGTTAAATCGATTATGAAAGTAATCAGAAAAATAAAAGGGGTGGCAAAAAAGTTCATTTAACACCATTATGGCGAACTTTATGATTATTTTCATATAATACTGATAAAACACCACTGGACATCTGCGGGCAAAGTATTTAAAGCAATTCAGCCTATTCTTTCTAAAATGGAATCAGAAAAAGCCTTAGTTGTATTTCAAGGAAAGAAAATAAGAAGAATATGGCATAATGATGAATGGCATTTTTCTGTTATAGATGTAGTTACAGCGCTTACGGACAGTTCTATTCCAAGAAGATACTGGTCAGATTTAAAATCACAGCTTAAAGAGCAGGGTTTTGAGTTGTACGAAAAAATCGTACAACTGAAATTGCCTTCTTCAGATGGCAAATATTATGACACAGACTGCGCAAATACCAAAAATATGTTCAGAATAATTCAATCAATTCCATCGCCCAGAGCGGAGCCTTTCAAGCAATGGTTAGCTCAAGTTG
Source organism: Nanobdellota archaeon (assembly GCA_038046185.1). Taxonomy (GTDB): domain Archaea; phylum Nanobdellota; class Nanobdellia; order Woesearchaeales; family GW2011-AR4. Next base: position 5,252 of record JBBSWR010000139.1, on the reverse strand, counting down.
GCTATGAGCGAGTCCAAGAGATAGAGAACCCTGAACTAGCCCAAGAGAGAATGAAAGAACTTTATGAGCAAAAGGGCTATTCAAAATCATGGATTGACAAAAGGATAAGGGGGATGGCGGTAAGACAGGATTTAACAGGTGAGTGGAAAAAGAGAGGTGTTGAAAGCCAGCAGGAGTTCTCCATACTGACAGCAGAGATATCCAAAGCAAGTTTTGGCATGACTCCTTCAGAGTATAAAAAACTCAAAGGGCTCAAAAAAGAAAATTTAAGGGACCACATGAACGACCTCGAACTTATTTTTACTATGCTGGGGGAAGCATCCACCGCTGAAATCGAAAGAGTAATTGATCCGAAAACATTTGTGCAGCATCAAAAAGTGTCAAGAGAGGGAGGCAAGGTAGCAAAAACAGCAAGGCTAAAGCTTGAAAGCAAAACCAAGAGGAAAGTTGCCACAAAAGAAAATTATTTGGATGTTTCTGAAAAAGAAAAGCGGAAGAGGCTTATTGATTTTGGTAAAGAATAGGGCACGGAACATCTTTGCCTAAACTATTTAAACCCCATTAGCTTACCATAAATATTCTTAATAATTATCGCTAATTTCATTATTTTTGGGTGGAAACACAATCTTTAAATATAAGGGCATCTTCAAAAAAGCACTACCTATTGTATATAGACTTCATCTCAACCACTACCTATAGTGGTTTTGAAGAAGTATGAAATTATAAAAATTATATAAAAAGTTGAAGGGGTTTGGCTTATGGAAACAAAAATTTCTAGGATGAAGAAGCGTGATGGAACAGTAGTTTTGTTTGACCAAAACAAGATAACCACAGCTGTATTCAAGGCAGCCCAGTCAGTTGGCGGCAAGGACAGGAGCGCAGCTAAGATACTAAGCGACAGCGTAATCAAAGAGCTGGAAAGTTTAGGAATAACAACACCTTCAGTTGAGGAAATCCAAGATGCGGTTGAAAAGGTTTTGATTGAGCATGGCCACGCTGCAACCGCAAAGGCTTACATTCTTTACAGGCAGGAAAGAGCTGCCATCAGAAAAGAAAAACAAATTGTTCTTGAAAAGGAGGATGTGGACGAGGTAGACAAAAGATTTGATGTCAATGCTTTAAGGGTTCTGAAGGCAAGATACTTAAGGAAAGATGCAACGGGCAAATTGATAGAAACCCCTAAACAGTTGTTCATAAGAGTCGCGGTTCATGCAGCTTTGCCTGATGTGATGTATGACACAAGAATTTTTGACATAAATTCAAAGCAGCCGGTCAATATGGTTGAAGATTTCAAGCCAGCTGTACATGAAGACCAATATGGGTTTGGAAAATACAAGCTGAACAGGTATCACTTGGAAGCTTTGAAAAGAATGTATGACCGATTCAACAGAAACAAGCAGATGAAAGTCACATGGGGCAAGTTTTTTGACATGGTTAAGAAAGGGGAACTAGACAGCTACGAGCAGAATATTGATGAGTTATTCACTTTAATGACCCGCAAATTATTCATGCCAAACACTCCTGCAATTGCAAATTTTGGAAATCCATTGGGAATGGGAAGCGCATGCTTTGTTTTGGACGTGCCTGACAGTATAGATGGCATAATGGAGACTTTAAAAAACACAGCAATCGTTTTCAAAGCCGGCGGCGGAATGGGTTATAATTTCTCAAAACTAAGGCCGGAAGGGGATTTTGTAAGCTCAACAGGAGGCGTAGCAAGCGGCCCTATAAGCTTCATGAGGCTGTTTGACACAATGACTGAAGTCATAAAGCAAGGTGGCATCAGGCGGGGAGCCAATATGGGAATTCTTAACTCCAACCATCCTGACATTGAGAAGTTTATAGTGGCAAAGGATGGCAACAAGGGACTGAGAAACTTCAACATAAGCGTTCTGATAATGCCGGATTTCTGGAAGCACTATGAAGAAAACACGCCTTATCCGTTGATTAATCCAAAAGACGGAACTGTTGTCAGAATTGTAAACCCCAGAACTTTGTTTGACAAAATAGTTTATCAGGCATGGGAATCTGCAGAGCCAGGAGTAATTTTCTTTGACAAGGTAAATGATTACAACCCATTCTTTGAGCACCTGGGGCCGATTGTAACGACAAATCCATGCGGTGAAGTCCTTCTTTATCCAAACGAGCCGTGCAATCTTGGCTCAATCAATGTCTGGTCATTCGCCAGAAAAGATGAAGAAACCGGAGAAACAACTGTAGATTGGGAAGCTCTGAAAGAAGTTACGATGAGCTGCACAAGATTCCTTGACAATGTTATTGATGTAAATAATTTCCCATTGAAGGCGATTGAGGAAATGAGCTTAAACACCAGGAAAGTCGGCCTTGGAGTGATGGGAGTTGCAAACTTGCTGTACGAATTAAAGCTGCCTTATAATTCAGAAGAAGGAAGGCAGTTCATGCAGAAGCTGATGGAATTCATAGCTTACTGGAGCAAAGTTGAAAGCATAAAATTAGCGCAGGCAAGAGGAAACCTTCCATATTATGACAAGAGCTTTTACAAGCAGGGGAGAGTTCCAATTCAAGGACCTGAAGAGGGTTCATTGAATGGCTTCAACTGGGAAAAAATGAGCCAGGACATTAGAAAGTATGGAATAAGAAATGGGTATACAACTATAATTGCACCAACCGGAAGCATTTCAATGATAGCCGGCTGCTCATCCGGAATGGAGCCAGTTTATTCTATTGTATTTGAGAAGAACGTCAAAGTCGGAAGCTTTTTTTACATAGATCCGGCTGCCGAAAAAGTTTTGAGGGAAGAAGGGCTGTTCAACGAAAGGCTGCTTGAAGATGTCAACCAGCACAAAGGAAGCCTGCAGAATATTGAATATATTCCGGAGAAAATAAGAAAGGCGCTCGTAACAGCAATGGACATAACTCCGGAAGACCACATAAGAGCGCTCGCATCTTTCCAAAAATGGGTGGACTCCAGCATTTCAAAAACTAATAATTTCCCTGCTGATGCGACAGTCGAGCACATGAGGGAATCATATAGGTTGGGTTACAAGCTAGGATGCAAGGGTTTAACAGTTTTCAGGGACTCCAGCATCAAGGATCAGGTTCTTGTAGCGCCAAAAGCCAAAGAGCATAAGGAGGAAAAGATTGAAATGGCAGCAGAGCAAAAGAAAACGGTTAAGGATTCAGAATCGGGATTGGTATTTGCCGGTGGAAACGGCAGCCATAACAAGCCCATGACAAAAGCCACAATCAAGAACTGCCCTGAGTGCGGAACCGCAGTTGAATTAAAAGAAGGCTGCCTTCACTGCCCGGGGTGTGGATGGGGACTGTGCATGTAAGTTTATTTCTTTTATTTTTATTTAATTTATTTTTTCAAAGTTGCGGGTTTGTATTTGCGGATAGCTCTATCAAAAGTTATGAGTTGAAAAAATTAAATAAAAAATTATTAACGTAAATAACCAAATATAAACTGCAACAACAAAGTATTAAAACCTTGTTTGATTAGCTTAATAAAATGCCTTTAACTGAAATAAAAAAGCCGATTACTGTCAAAGGAGATGACAGCAAAGACAGTCTGGGACTAGTCCATATTATAACAGGCGACGGCAGAGGCAAGACGACTTCTTCTCTTGGATTGGGATTGAGGGCAGTCGGCAACAATTTAAGAGTACATATGATACAATTTCTTAAAAGCGGATTTACTGGGGAATTGTACAGCGCGAAAAAGCTTGGGTTTGAGATTGAGCAGTTTGGAGTAGATGCTCTTAAAGAAAAACAGCAAAAGCTGCAGGAATTTGAAGACAAGACAAGCAGGTTCGTATTCCAGCCGGATATAAAAGAAAAAGATGCGGCGCTTGAAGGCTGGCATCATGCAAAGAATATCATTAAAAGCGGCAATTATGATATGGTTATCCTTGATGAAATTAACTGCGTGATTGCAAAAAACTTAATCCCGCTTGATGAAGTTCTTGAAATCATAAAAAGCCACGGAAAGGTAGAATTGATTTTGACCGGCAGAGACGCGCCAAAAGAATTAATGGACGCCGGAGATTATGTAAGTGTGGTCAACGGAATAAAGCATCCGTGGCAGAAAGGGATTGTTGCGAGAAAAGGAATTGAATACTAAATCAGCTGCTCAATAATCTTGGCCATCTTGAAATCCTTGTAAGTCAATGCATTCTCTTCCCACGTCGTCAGTGAAATTTTCACTTTGTTGTTTCTTATTGTAATATCCGGATAATGGTACTCGTGCGTTGCCTGCTCACCGACTTTCTGCGCGAAGTCCATTGCTTCCTTAAAATCCTTGAACTCAAAATCCTTGTAAATCGAAGTGTAATCATCCATTTCCCAGCCAGGCAATTCCTGAAGCCTGTCATGGACGTCCTTGATGGATAAATGTTCTTCCATAAATGATATCTTTGGCTTTAATTTATATAAATCTTTTTATAGTACTTAAACACATACACTAAGAAAACATCCAAAATGCCTAAATTAAACTTATCAAAAAACGCACTGACAATCCTAGAGCACCGCTATCTAAGGAAAAATGCAAAAGGAAATTTAATAGAAAAGCCAGAAAATATGCTCAGGAGGGTTGCAAAAAATGTTTCTATTGCAGACGCAAAATACAAATATTCAAAGCAAATAAAAAAAATTCAAAAAAAATATAAAAAAGAATTTTATGACATTGTGGAGACCAAAGAATTCAAAAAATTAACCGGAAATGATAGGGAATTAAAAAAAACGGAAGAAGAATTCTACAGCTTAATGGCTTCGCTGGATTTTCTGCCAAACTCACCGACATTACTAAATGCAGGAAGGAAACTGCAGCAGCTGGCGGCATGCTTTGTGCTCCCCATTGAAGACGACATTGATTCAATATTCAAGATTTTGCACGATACTGCAAGAATACACAAGACTGGGGCGGGAACAGGATTCAATTTTTCCAGGCTGAGGCAAAAAGGTGATTTAATCGAGAGTGCGGGATACACTTCCGGCGCAGTCTCATTCATGAAAATTTATGATGCTGCAACTGAGCAAATCAAGCTCGGTGGAACTTTAAGGGGGGCAAACATGGGAATTTTAAATTTTGACCATCCTGACATTGAGGAGTTCATCACAGTAAAAAGCGACCAGAATGCCCTGACAAATTTCAACATTTCAGTTGCAATAACCGACAAATTCATTGAAGCTGTGAAGAAAAACAAGGAATACAATTTGGTAAGCCCAAGAACAAAAAAGCCCGTGAAAAAAGAAAGCGCGAAAAGAATTTTTGA